>REEL01000040.1 GCA_007695095.1 Chitinophagaceae bacterium
ATTTCCCACCCCGGCCTCTTCCTTAAAAGAAAGGAGGTGATGCAAAGGTAAGAAAAGTAATTGGTATTATATCTTAGAGCCATACGGTTATATCCCTGCCTTGGCTCAAGGATAAAAAACAGTATTGCCAGGGGTTTTTGAAAACGATAAAAATTTAAAATTATGAAAAACGTAAAATCATTTTTAGCTAAAAACTTTCTGATACTCGCCTTTGCCATAGTTGGAATTTTTGCAGTAACCAGCAATGTAACTGTGAGTGGGAATAATCTGCAACAAACTGGTACTAATCCAGGTAATTTATATCAATCTCAGTCTTACTGTGGCGGTTGGACTATAAAGATTTGTTGCACGTATACTCAAAAAGCACATTTATGCACAAGATATGATCTGGATTGTCCTATATGTTAGTGAATTTATATGTTTGGAGAAGTTTGCCGATGAATCGGCAAGCTTCTTCTTTAAAAAACAGAGAAGGATTTAAATTTAACTTAATAAGACTTAAAATGAAAAATAATAAAGTAAATCAATATTTAATGCATAAAGCTCTTTTCATTTTCAGAATCAAAAAAAGACTAGGTAATTTAGCTATCGCAAGTCTTTTAATAGGCATACTATTCCCTGGCTGTCAGGACAGACAACGAGTGTCGTCGGATTATAAAACCTTTATTGTCAATTACCATACTAAAAACACAGAACATTTTGAGACTTTTTTGGACATGGCAAACATCTCAATTACTCACTTTAAAGCAGATGATACTTTATTTTTGTCTGAAAACTTACAAGTAAAGTATACTGAAAACTATATTTTCCTGCTTGATAAAGTATACGAACAGTTATATCGTTTCAATGACTCAGGACAACTTATTAATAAGATTGGCCGCTCAGGGCTGGGACCTTCAGAATACGTAAATACAGGTTTTTTTACCGTCGATGATAATAACCGTACATTAAGCATACTTCATAACAATGGAACAGCGATAATGATATTTGATTACGATGGTAATTTTCTCAGAGAATTCTCAACGCCATTTATTATTACCAGCTTTGATCAACTTGACAGTAATTTATATTTTTATTACACTGGCTATTCCAATTCGCCAAGCTTTAAAAGGCTACATATGGCAGACACTCTAAAAATTCTGAATTCTTTTCTTCCTCTTCAAACGCAGGCATTTGATATGATTGAAATGAATTTTACAGCCATGGGAGACTATGGCTACTTCAGAGAAGTTTATTTCCCAACAATATACAAATATAGCTATTCTGGGATTCATGAAATCTTTAAAATAAATTTTGGTCATTGTGAAATTACCCAAAAGATGCTTGAAGAAGTTAAAGATCCTTTTGAGTTTTTTGAAAAAATTCAAAATAATGGATTTTGTAGTACCGCCTCGCTTATTGCTGCTGGAAGTAAGTATTATGTTGTTACAATAGAACAAAAATCCGGATTTAATCAGGTCTCACATTTCTATATTGACCTTGAAGATTCAATATACACAAGGGTTTATAGTAATGCAAATAATTTAATTGAGTATGATTTTTTCAGTCAACTTAAGCCAGTTTATATTGATTCAGAAAACAATCTGCATTTTATTAGCAGTCAAATTGAATTAAAAACTTTTTTAAATGCAAGGCCTGACATGAAGCTAAATAGTTCAATGTCAGATAATAATTTAAACCCACTGATAGTCAAAATTCCAATTAACAAAAATTAATTATTTGGAGTATAGCTTGATATCTTTTTACTTTTTCAAAATAAATATAAAGACAAAAACTATAATTTATTTAACTGTACTTATTTTATTAATGATTGCTTGTGAGAATAAAAGAGAGATTTTTGATTTTTCTGAATTTGAACAACCTGGAATGGCTTATAGTTCAAATAAAAGACTTGAAGATTGGTGTTTTGACATGGATTATATCATCAGCTTTTCAACACCGCCTTTTTTACCGAGCAAGGAACCAGAGAGTGCAATGGGTTTCATGACTGCTTGATAAAAACGTTATGTATATTGACCACTGTAGCAAGTGGATTTTTTTTGAAACATGTAAAGCAAGATGGAACGGCAATATTTGTTGGGACCAGGACGAATTTTGTGATCTTGGAGATTTTAACTGCTAGGCTAAATAATTATATGATAAACTTTATTTAATCCCCTATTTCAATGAGAAATCTATTAATATTGAGCACTTTCACGCTTTTCCTATTTTTAGTGGTTTTTCAATGTAGATCTCCACAAAAGGAGATTGATACCGAAAACTACTATTCTGATATTATTTCTACCGGAGGTAAACACATTTTATATGAAAATATTGATCTGCAAAAAATAACTATTGAAAACCTTAATTCATCTTATATAGGTTATTTACGGGTAATGGGAGATAGCTTATACTTTGTAGATGTGCCTTTAAGCCGTTTATTTCCTATGGATTTTCAAGGTTTAACATCAGGTTTTCGATTGGGGCAAGGAAGGGGGCCACAGGAATATTTCGGTGGTGTAATTGAAGAAATTTTTAAAACCAAAGATCATAACTATCTTATTTTAGGGCCATCATGGGATTTACATTTGTTTAATGAGAGTTGGGAATTCCAAAATGTTATTAGGTTAGACTGGGGACTTCAGCACACTCAAGTTGAAAGGGAGCAGAACCCGCAACCCGATATGCCTGGGGTTTATGATCTTGCGTTGGATGCTGGCAATATACGTGCACAAATTCACGAAAATTACATATACCTTGAAATGTATTCCGAGCATCCTGGTTTCAATATGATAAATTTCCGGGATTATTATCGTAAAGGACGTTTAATTGCACGTATTAATTATTTAACAGGAAAAGTGGATGAATATCTTGGTGTTCGCTCACCGGTTTATGAAAATTATGAGTTCATTGGGCACTTGAGTCGATTTTATCACTGGGTGGACGGCTATAATCAAAGAACCTTCTTGAGCTTCCCTCCGGATTCTCTCATTTATTTATGTGACATGGATTTTATGCCAATTGAAGCATTTGGGAGGGCCGGAAAAGATATGAATACTGACTACACTCAGTTTTCAGGAGACGATTATTATCACTTCAGAGAGATATTTGCAAGTGATTTAGGCTCCAAAGGCTATTACACAGCAATAGAATTTGTTCCCCAGAAAGATTTACTTTTTAGAAGCTATACTAAAGGTAAGCATTCAGATTTTGACGGTTTGCAGATTTACAAAGACAGGGTTTTAATTGCAGACCTTGATGTGCCTAAAGGATTTAAAGTAATGGGCTATATTGATCCTTATTTTTTCGGCAATCCTGTTATTGACTTAGACAATAAATCAATAACTATTTTCAGATTTAAACTTTAAAACATGGATTTTATACCAGGTAGATTCAGAAATTACGTTATTTCCTTTTTTTTAATTGTAATTTGGAGTAACATCTCCATTTGCGCCCAGGAAAGAGTGACAGACAGATTGTTTTCAATGTTGGTTATTGAAAACTACAACAAAACTTCGTTGACAACACCTTATGCTGGTAATGCCTATTATTTTGATTTTTTTGAAATCAATAATGAGTTTGCAGCATATACCGATGCAAAAGGTATACTGGTTTCTTTAGGACCTGATTACAGAATTGCTCTTAACTCACTTGTTTTTTTACCAGAAAACATGAGAAAAAGTCGCAGATCAGAAAAGTGGGAAAAATATGTTGAGATATCGGATGAAAACAGAAGGGCAGAACACCCGGCATTTGACAAAAGTACCGATATTGAGCCAACAGTAGTTGTGCTACTAAATGCCTTTAGAAGGATTGAGACTATCGGCCCTTTGAATCCGGAGAACTGCAGATCCTTTAACTGGGATGCGCTTGTTTTGTCTGAAACGACAAATGAAATTAAGTTTATAAGCAAACGCAGAAGAACAGGTTTTTTTGAAGGATCAGTCTTTTTTAATAAAAAAACTAATATTATTGACTCTATTCATTTAACATCTACAGTCTGGTATAGTAGGCTACATAATGGTATTGTTGAAGGGTGGCTAAGGGTTTATTTCACAGAAACACCCGAAGGGAAAACTCTATTGCGACAGATTACAGGTGGATTTAAAAAAGAAGAAGTAATGTTGTTAGCCGGTATAATTATGTTAAACAATGATTTCAGAGAAATAGTGTTAGGTAACCATGAATCATCTGACTTAATTGCTTATTCGCAATATCCTGTAGTAAACTACAATGGCAAAGAATGGTCAGATTATAAAGAGATATTAGACAGAATTAAAGGAACATGTGCCACAAAACTTCCTGATATGCATAGGTTGTCAAAAGAATTTGAATATCATAATGGTAAACCATACAGGGATGTGATTCATCATGGCATATCTACAGTAGATCGATATAAAGACTTGTATTTAAGGATAGATACAATATTAAAAAACATTTTTCTTAACAATTGAAATTTTCATAATCTAAAGATTATTCCTTTGCCTAATCAAGGTTAATTTAAACATCTGTGGTAAGTTAAAAAAAGAGCCAAAAAAAGCATTGTAAACCATGTCAAGGATTTTACCCAAATTTTTCCAATAAAAACCCCCATGAAACCAGACATAAAAAGCATATTGGCCATCCTCTTCATCGCCCTCTCCATCTGGCTCAGCTTTTCTGTAAAGAAAGCCAACGAAAAACTGTTTCAATCAGAAAGCCAGGTAAAGGAATTGGAAAGGGAGGTAGGAATCAGAAAATATCAACTCGAAATCCTAAAGGAAGCCCTGGAGCTAAACATAGGCAAAGCTCCTGTTCCTACTCGTCAGACGACTTTGAGTCGTCAGACGAGTAACTATACTTCCTCTGGTGCCGGCAAAGCCGGGTTAATGTCTATTCTCTACTTAAAAGCCCACGCATGCTCACCGTGCAATATGCCTGTAATTGAAGGGCTGATTAATGCTGCGGCAGGTAATAATCATTTTCAGATTGCCTCGCACAACTCAAACCGGCATTTTCTGCAACCGGTAATACAGCACAATGGTTTAGCCGAAAGTGAAAGGGTAACCTGGCTCTCCGGTAAACTTTATGAATACCACCAGCCGGTATACGATGCCGAACTGCTGTTCATCGATCCTGCCGGCTTTATCCTTGGTGTTTTGCCACTTGAGTTGTTGAAGGAAAGAACTTTGTTTGATTCCTGGCTTGCACCCTTAAGTAACTCCCACTCGTCATACGATTCAAAGTCGTCAGACGAATATAATGAAACCCCCAATTTCAATTCATCGATAAAAAACCCCGGAACGCACACATTTTATTTAGAACCGTTATAAATTAACATCAGGGTTACGATTTTACTGCCCCCCCCCTAAAAAAATATGTTTATATTTGACATTCATTAACAATTATTAACGAAAAAATTTAGTGAAACAGTTTAGGTATATTTAACCTGAAACCAGGCAATAAAAGCCTTTTCAGCAAAAACACAAACCAAAACGTATACCTGAAATTTATAATGTAATGGAAGAAAAAGGGGGCGGGAAACCAAGCTCGTCAAAAAGCATTTCCCACCCCGGCCTCTTCCTTAAAAGGAAACTTTCGGTGAAAGGTTTTAAATACGTTAGTAAATTGTTATTTCCGAAGGTTCAATGCAACCAAAATATACAAATCATGGCGCATTAACGGAGGTGCAACGGCAAAGATAAGAAAAAGTAAGTAAAGCATGCCCGGGTGCATGGGCAGCAGGCAATGTTTTTTACCAGGTAGGAAATGTTGATATGGATAGCAGGGGATAAGATGCACTTTAACCCATTAACCCCCTTTAATAAATCACATTTAAAAAAAATGATTATGAAAAATAAACTTTTTTTAGCCTTTGCAACCGTATTATTTGCTGCCATTACAGTTTTTAATATTAACCTGGCACAACAGGAAGCCGCTGGTGATATTATCCTGGCGGGGGTGGAGATGTTGGCAGGGGCGCAGGAAGGTGAAATTATTGATGAAATTGAAGATTGCCCTGGAGGCCAAAGCTGTATTTTTACACAATACGGAAGGGATGGTGTCATTGATTGGAGTTGTACTGCATGTTGTTATGGTAGTTATGTCCCTTTTTGTGGTCCTTTGGGCTGCACCTGTCAATAATTCTCCTTTTAGTTAGTTCCTGACTTTTTTAGTGACCGA
>REEL01000041.1 GCA_007695095.1 Chitinophagaceae bacterium
ACATGATGAGTTTTGAATTATCAATGAGCACTAAAAAGTGGCAATTTAATTTCCGAAATGCGATACTGATTTTTTCAATGTTACTGTTTTTTACGCAGTGTAACGAAAATGAGGAAACGGCTGAAAAGGAGGAAAAAGTAACATCCTTCCTTGCTCAGTTTGAGTTTACCGGCGAATACCTCGATATTTCAGCTGAAACGGAAAACTCCAGAGCAACTCACTGGAAACCGGATGGTTCAATGGTGTTTATCACCGGGAGATATTCAAATAATGTTGCGGCTTATGCTGTGAGCGAAGCCTGGGAAATCGGTTCTGCTACTTTTTCGCATGCGCAGGTGGTGCCGGGTGAGTTTCAGCATGGTTTATTTTTCCACGATAGCGGTGAGAAATTATGGGTATTTGACCGCACAAGTATCTGGACATTGACGCTGGAAGAGGCCTGGAACCTGCATTCTCTTTCAGATTCTTTAAATACCGACCTCAGCAGTTTTGTGGAAAGAGGACATGATGTTGATTTCAAGCCGGATGGCAGCTATATTTTTATTGACGACCGGAATACCGGTGCTGTTTTTGCTGTCAGCCTGTCCACGCCATGGGATATCACGACTAAAAACCTGGAATATACACTTGACATCAGCGATATTCAGGTGGAAGTGCGGGGAATTGAATTTGTTAAAAACGGCAAAATGATGATTTTGATGGATACGGGCAGAGATGAAGTGCTGGAGTTTCATTTGTCTGAACCTTATGATATTTCAACGGCGGAACTGGTATATGCTTTTGATGTCAGCAGTCAAACGAATCAGGGACGCGGGCTGAGCTTCAATGCTGATGAAACTTCTTTTTACATTACCGGCAGAGATGAGGAAAAGGTTTTTCAGTATCGTATAGTCGCTGAATAACAGCTAATACCACCCTTCTCGGAAAAATCTCATTATTCTAAAAGGACACTATATAAATTCACGCCTTGGTTGTATATTTATATTTTTAGGTTTGAAGTATATTTTTGGAAAAGGCTTCCTCCACTTGTATTTTCATGAAGAATACTTGTTTTACGATTTTACTGTTTTTATTTTCTTCCTTTTTTGTTGAAGCGGCAAAGGAAAAGGATAGACTATTAAAGGATTTTAAAAATGCTGAGACAGAAGAATCGCGTGCAGAAGCTTTAAAACAAATACTTCAAACAGCTGTAAATACTCCTCCTGAAGCAGCTATTGAAAACCTGACTTTCTTTGCAGAAAATATCAGCAGGGAAAGTAACCCACACGCATATTTTCGTCTCAATCAGGAAATTTCCATGCAACATAACAAAGCCGGAGATGATGTAAAAGCGCTGGAAATTTTATTTCTTTTACTGGATGAGACTAAGTTGTCCGGCATGGAAGCTTATCGTGCTCAAGTGCTTACAGATATTGGCTTTATTTTTTATTATCAAAATGATTTAAACAAGAGTCTTGACTTTTTCCAAAAATCTTATGCCGATAAACTTCAACGGAATGATACTGCGGATATTCCCGGCTCATTGCTCAATATCGGGAGTGTTTACTCACGCATGGGAGCCTTTGACAGTGCGGCATATTACATTGAACGGGCTCTTGAAACATATAAATCCGGAAATGATTCTCTTAAAATCGGACAGACCCTCAATAATTTAGGTGTTTTATATCGTCGTCAGGGTGCAGAACTCGATTTAGCACTTGCTTATTTTAATGATGCTATCAGCATTTATAAAAACTTAGGTGATAAAAGAAATTTGGGTATATCAATGGTGAACTCAGGGATAGTTTTACTTCAGATGGAAGAATTTGCAGAAGCTGAAGAATATTTACGTTCGGCTTTGGAGATTGCGACTAACGAAGGATTCCCTGCTCTGAAAAAGCTTAGCCTGAGTGCTATGGCTGAGTTATATATGGAAAAGAACGATTTTGAAAATGCCTTTCATTACCAAAGTCTTTTATACGCTTTTCAGGATTCTTTAAATTTAGTGGATCAACAACGTCAAATCGAAGAACTGGAAGCAAAATATCGCTTTACTCAACATCAACAGGAAATTGAAATTAAAGATTTGCGTATTCGCCAATTGGTTACTCTTTCAGGCTTTTTTGTATTGTTGCTGCTGCTTCTCACATTTATAGCCTTTTATTTTAGACTAAAAAAGAAAAACAGAGAAGAACTGGAAGCTGCAAAATCTGCTTTTTACACCAATATCGCACATGAGTTCAGGACTCCCGTAAGCCTTATTACAGCTCCTCTTGAGGAAATGATGCAAAAGGAAACTGAACCCGGAAATTTGGATAAACTTCGTCTTGCTCATCAAAATGCCCATCAGCTTTTACGACTGATTAACCAGCTATTGGATATTGCAAAACTTGAAAACAGTAAAATGCAAGTGTTTAAAAGCGAGGGAGATATAATCATTTTCACAGAGGCTATCACAGATAATTTCAAAAGCATTGCAGAAAAAAGAGGTATTCAAATTAACCTTAAAAGAAATATTGAATCGCTATATACACAGTTTGATAGTGATAAAATTGAAAAAATTGTTCAAAATCTTTTGAGTAATGCGATTAAATTCTCACCTGATAACAGTGTGATAGAGATTGAGTTGGATTTAGTTAATTTGGAAGACCGTGATTATTTTAAATGCTCAATAAAAGACGAAGGTCCCGGTATAGATACTGAAGAGCAAAAGCACATTTTTAAAAGATTTTACAGAACACCTAAGAGTGAGCAGGCAAATATGCCGGGAACAGGCATTGGACTGGCATTGGCTAATGAACTGACAAGATTGCAGGGAGGGGAATTGCTACTTGAATCCACATCGGGCAAAGGCAGTAAATTCACTATGCTTCTTCCGGTCGAAAAGGTTAATAGACCAACAGTTGAAACTGAAAAATTTGACTTTGAAGAAGGCAGCGAACAATTGGTATTGGTTGCAGAAGACAATGAGCACCTGAGAAACTATCTTGCAGATCTGATTCAATCAGCCGGTTTTATTTGCATTAGCTCAAAAAATGGTAAAGAAGCATTTAAAATAGCTACTGAAAAGGTTCCTGATATTATTATTTCTGATGTAATGATGCCTCTATGTGACGGAATTGAACTTCTGAATAAATTGAAAAAGAACCCGGTTACTGAGCATATTCCGGTTATCTTGCTTACAGCAAAAAACAGTCAGGAAAGCCGATTACTTGGTTTACAAAGCGGTGCCTATGCTTATCTGCCCAAACCTTTTCAAATTGCTGAATTGATGACACATTTGAAAAACCTCATTCGGTTCAGAGAAAAACTTAAAGCCCGATATGCTGTAAATACTCAACCACAAGATGAGCGAAAGAAAAGCATATTCGAAAATGAAAATGTTTTTATTCAAAAAATCATTGAGCTTACCTTAGAAAATCTATCAAATGAAGATTTCTCTGTAGAAGAACTAAGTAGTCAACTGGCACTCAGCCGAACACAAGTTCACAGAAAGATAAAAGCCATTACCGGTTTGTCAGCATCCCAACTTATGCGAAATATAAGACTGGAAAAAGCAATGGAGTTACTTAAAATCCATGCCGGAAATGTCAGTGAGGTAGCCTACCAAACAGGATTCAACAGCCCTTCATATTTTTCAAAATGTTTTCAGGAATATTTCGGAAAATCTCCCACAAAAATGCTCTAAACAGGCTAAATGCAACATAAGTAGCAGTATTTGCAACATGAGTAAAAGCTGATAACACTCCCCTGCAATAATTTTGTGCATGAAAGAGGGACTATGTACCCTGCATCAGTTTACAGTTGAAAATTCTTTTTTGATAAAAACTAAATTCTTTGAAGTATGCGCTACAAATTTCAATTCATCATTTTGCTTTATTGTTTTTTGCCTGCAACACTTATGGCACAGGAAGCGGTTCTCAGTTCGGGAGGAGATGTTCAAAACTCAAGTGGCAGTATCAGTTATTCTATTGGGCAGATAGCTTATCAACAATTTGACGGTAATGGTAAAAGCCTTGCAGAAGGAGTTCAGCAACCTTATGAAATCAGTGTTGTCAGCAATATTGCTTCTCTATCTTCTGAGGATATTCAATTAGAAGTCTTTCCAAATCCTACATCGGGATTGCTGCAACTACACATAAGAGAACATTTTACTTCAGAAATCTCCTATAAATTACTGGATATGAAAGGCAGGGAACTAAAAGCAGCAAGTCTTGAAGATAATACTGCTTATATACAAATGGGGAATTTACCTGAAGCAGCCTACTTATTACAAGTTTTTATCCAAAAAAAACCGGTCAGGACTTTTCAAATCATTAAAAACTAAAACATCATGAAAAATCATTTTATCATTTTATTCCTTATCTCATTATTCTTTGTACTTGATTTAAGTGCCAATGCTCCTTACCAAATGAGTTATCAGGCAGTGATTCGTGACCAGCATAATGCCTTAATCACTAATAGTCAGATTGGTGTAAAAGTAAGTGTATTACAAGGCAGCGAAACTGGAGTTGCCGTTTACACTGAAACACATACTACCACAACAAATGCAAATGGACTCATGACAATTAGAATTGGCAATGGCATGCCGGTTATGGGTACATTCGAAAATATCAACTGGTCGGACGGGCCATATTTTCTACAAACAGAAACGGACATAAACGGAGGGACGAATTATTCCATCACAGCCTTAAACCAGCTTTTGAGTGTACCTTATGCACTTTATGCACTTGAAAGCGGTACACCCGGCCCGGAAGGCCCTGCGGGTCAGGACGGAGTGCCCGGGCAAGATGGTACTCCCGGTGAAGACGGGGTAAGTGTTACAGGAGCTTCCGTAACTAATGGAGAATTGATTTTAACGTTGAGTAATCAGCAAACTATTAATGCCGGTCAGGTGACAGGGCCACAGGGGCCACAGGGACCGGCAGGTCAAAACGGATCTCCGGGTAATGATGGGGTAAGTGTTACAAATGCTTCTATAGTAAACAATGAACTTGTGATTACACTTAGTAATAGTCAGGTAATTAATGTTGGCAATGTAGTTGGACCCGCCGGTCCGGCAGGACAGGATGGTGCTCAGGGCCCGGCAGGACAAGATGGACAAGACGGCATACAAGGACCTGCGGGTCAGGATGGTACAGATGGAACCGGTATAAATGAAATTTTCATGGTAGGTGACTCACTTTTAATTGTATTAACAAGTGGAGACACATTAAATGCAGGAAGTTTACCTTCCACCGGGCAAGGGCAGGCATTACAAGCAGGATCCACTCCCGGTGACCTGTTAATATGGGATGGCCAGGACTGGTCATTGATTCCGGTTGGAAGTCCGGGACAATCATTTCAAATCGGGACTAATGGCCTTCCACAATGGGCAGGTGGTGGATATGCAACTGTTATAACAGACAGTGTTAATAATATTACACCCATTGCTGCAACTGTTTTTGCTGAAATTACAGCTGACGGAGGTTCCGCAATTACTGAAAGAGGTTTTGTGTATAGTACTTCACCTGCTCCTAACCTAACAGATAGTGTGGTAGTTTCCGGGAGTGGAACGGGCAATTTTTCTGAAACGCTCAGCGGACTTGAAATTGGTCAAACATATTTTGTAAGAGCTTATGCTACTAATGATGCAGGAACAGTTTTTGGCAATCAGATTTCTTTCCAGACACTATCTACATTTACCTTAGGCAGTATCGGTCCGGCAGGAGGGTTCATATTTTATGATAAAGGTGAATATAGTGATGGATGGAGATATATGGAGGCTGCTCCAACGGATCAATCTACAGGAATTAACTGGGGATGCAGCGGTACGCTTATTCCGGGAAGTTTACCTTCAGCAATTGGATTTGGTCCTGCTAATACTCAGGCTATCATCGGAACTTGTACTTCTGTTAATATTGCTGCAAGACGTTGTTCTGACCTAATCATAAACGGATATGATGACTGGTTTTTACCTTCCAGAATGGAGCTGCAACTTATGTATCAAAACCTGAATCTTGCTGCTGCTTCTTTCAACACTATAAGTGCATATTGGAGTTCTACACAAAACAACAACATAAGCGCACAAGCTGTTTCTTTCAGTACCGGAAATACAATCAACCAAAATAAAGTGGTAGATTATCGTGTACGTGCGGCCAGAAGATTTTAAATAATTTATTTTTA
>REEL01000042.1 GCA_007695095.1 Chitinophagaceae bacterium
TGAAAATGATTACAAGCGTTCAAATGGGGTAATGACCTTTTTTCTTTTAACTGAACCGAGCATGACAAACACCTATTATCATTGACTTAACCGTTTTTCATGCGAGCTCAATCTGACCGATTTAATAAAAAACCAATCAGATTAAAAATAACTGAAAACTGAAAAAAATAACAATCAGATAAAAGTGTTCAATTAAAAGAAAAAAAGCTGTATTTTTGGGCGTTATACGCTCTTTGAATACCCTGTTTTGGAGCAGGTAAGGCCGGTGAGAAACACGATTTTTTTGGCGTAAATTGGTATGATTACGGGGCACGGTTTTATGATGCGCAGATTGCACGTTTTCACACGGTTGACCCAAGGGCAAATGATTTTCCTTGGCAATCACCATATGTTTATGCAGCAAATAATCCGATACGGTTTATTGATTATATGGGGATGAGTGCAGAAGAACCGGATGAAGAAGAGCAAAGGAGACAGCAAGAGCAGGCAGAACAGGAAGCTGCAAGACAGGCTCAACAGGATGCAATTGTTTCCAGAATGCAGGAGGAGTTAATTCAGCAGTGGGAGCAAAATGGAATTCAAATTAATGAAGTCTCCTCTTTTGATGAGTTGCCACAAAATACACGGAAACAATTAATTGCAGCAGGTTTAATTCTCACAGCTGCTCCCGAAGGTGTTTCAACTGTAATAGGTTTAGGGATGATTGCCACCGGAGGCTTTTTATATTTATGGGATTATTTGAATAACGATGGAACCCACATTACTGTTATTCACCCAAAAAGTGGCCAGTTCCCATTTGATGTTCCGCCTTCAGGCACCGGTGGAAGTGGTGGAAGTGGTAATGACTGGATTGATTTTCTTATTGGTGGCGCATTTGCTGGTGGAACAGTTTACCTCAATGAGCGCTATGAAAGGGCTCAGCAACAACAAAAAGACAAAACAAATGTACACAATAAACATGAATTAAAACTAAAATTCGAAAAACCAAAACCTTGATAATGGCAAAAAACTTATATATAAAAAGAAGAATATATAATTATTTAAAGAATAGCTCAATAGCTGGGCTTGGGGTTACATTTATTTATTATGCTTTTTTTATTGAAAATTACCCAGATGCAAGAATGGCATTTAATGTAGTTGGATATATTTCCTTTGCGGTTTTTATTATATCCTTTTTGCTTAAAATATTCAAACGTATAAAATGAATAAACGTATTGTTTTACTGTCTAAAATATTAAGCATTAATCTTGTGATTAGTATATTAGCTTGCTCTTTTGGAAGAGATTTCATCCAAACGGAACTTGCAAATTACTATTTCTGGTTTAGTCTGGGTTTATTTATTGGCTTTCGAATACTTAATATTCTTTTAAAGAGTATTAGTAAAAAAAGCATTGAAAGTAATTATTAACAGCTATTCAGCTATTTGTATTTACTTTATTTTGAATTCCTATGGCCGTAAATGGGAATGTTGCGTGTCAGGATATAAAAGGTATATTGGTGTTCTTTTACTACATCAACGCCTGCAACTTAGTTTTAGTAATAAACGCATCCAGAAAGGTGTAAATCATCTTTTTTTCTTCCGGCTTCATTTTATCCACTTCCTCAATGCGGTTGAGCATCTCTTTATTGATTTGCTTTTCCGAAGCACCGGTGTTCAACTAAAAGAAAAAAAGCTGTATTTTTGGGCGTTATACGTTCTTTGAACACCCTGTTTTGGAGCAGGTAAGGCCGGTGAGAAACACGATTTTTTTGGCGTAAATTGGTATGATTACGGGGCGCGGTTTTATGATGCGCAGATTGGGCGCTGGCATAGTGTGGACCCGTTGGCGGAGTTGGGCAGAAGATGGAGCCCTTATACGCATGCATTTAACAATCCAATCCGCTTCGTTGATCCTGATGGCAGATGGCCATTTGATGCTAAGGATCCTGATAGTCAGAAAAGAAGAGACGTAGATAAATCTGGAGGTTTTTTCCCTTTTAAAGAGGAATATGATTCTCCTGATCCATTGAATCATAGACGTGTTCGTGGTGAAAAAGAAGAAGAATGGAAATACGATGACGGCGGTTTTGATAATACGAGATTGGCGGGAAAAAAGAAAAGGAAAGATAATGATGAAAATCCTCCGGGGGATAATAAATCTAAACCAGATGAACCACAACTTTATTATGGAGGTAAACCGGTTTTTGGTGAAAATAATGGTGGTGAAATTAATTGGAGCGGTGGCGGGGATTATGCAAAGTTTGGTGTTTCACCCTATGGGACAGTTACTAGGGGTAGTAATACCGAGTTTACAGATGCGGGGTTTGAACTTATTATAGATACTACTTTAGGAATTGCTGGTTTTTTTGGTGTCGTGTTCAAAATACCTAAATTGGTAGGTTTTGTTATAGCAACATATGCCACCAAAAAATGCACAGATGATTTAACAACTGATCCTCAAAATAATATAAATGATGACTAGTAAAAAAATAAGAATATTTTTGATAATCTTATACCTTACAGGAATTGTTATTGCTTTAATTTCTAAAAATAGAATTTTCTTCTATACGGTTTTGTCTTTAGTGGGAATTTATATAATTATTGAAGGATTTTTTAAGAAAAAAGATTAGATAGTTTTTCCGATAAGCGGAAATCATATTTCCGCTCCAAATAGAATGGAATTTGTAATTCCATAATCTAATTCCAAACCCTCATTCCATAATTCTGCTCTTGAAAAGAAAAAACAAACCGCTGAGCCAGATAATTGGAAAATCTTTGATTTTATCATTCAGACCGAAATAATCCTTCATCCCGGCTAAGCCGCAATTGTATTGCCGCTTTGAACATCATTAAATTTGGAATTCAATAATCATTCTTTCATTTTAATACCGGAGACGCGCCGTTATGCGCGTCTCTACAGGATTTCGGCGGGGATGGATGGGAGACCTGCCGTGCAGGCACGTCTCTGCAACGGGCTACCATTGAAATATTTATCGATGGCCCACACAACCGGCTTATTGTTGATGTATTGCCTGTTTGATAATTTAAATTCCATAAAAAATCAACCCACTAAGCAGACCTGAGAGAACGCCCCCGGCCTTGCAGGTTTCCCGGTAACAAAACAAGGAACGAAACGGTTAAAAAGATTTGCAGCCATGCACCCACAAAAGCCAGGTAAAATAGTAGAAAGATCTTTGCATGGCCTTCAAATCTTTCAGCAAAGAGACCGCAGTTTTGTCGGGCAACCTGCGAAGCCTTGACCTTTTGTTACTTTTGCGTCAAGGCAAAAGTAAGGCGAGAAAAAAAGAAATATTAAACCCAATCTTCCTTATATTTGTCTCAATAAAAAGATTCAACCTCCAATGTCAGAAGGCACCACCATCACAACAGCCCATGAAACAAATTATTACCCCTTCGGCCTTGCCATCCCCTCCCAAAGTTTTGCCCTGCCCAACGAGAATGATACCTGCCAAAACCGCTACCTCTACAACGGCAAAGAATTCCAGGATGATTTTAAGCTGAATTGGTATGATTACGGGGCGAGATTTTATGATGCGCAGATTGGGCGGTTTCATTCTGTTGACCCGCTGGCGGAGAAGTATTTGTCTATCTCTCCTTATGCTTATGTTGGGAACAATCCCATTATAAGAATTGACCCAGATGGAATGCAATGGGAGGAAACCATTGAGACAAGAGATGGTGTAACACATAGACAATTTACAATAACAATTCAAGTAAAAAACTCTGCTGGACTTTCTCCGGAACAACTTTCCTCATATACAAGTACTATTCAAAACCTAGTTGAAAGTTCCTATCAAGGAGTTAGTAGTGATGGTTCAGAAAGTTTCGCAACCTCGGTTGTTTTTGATTTTGATAATAGTCCATCTGAAGGCTCTTTTTATGTTGACTTTGTGAATACTGTAACTAATTCAGATGGTAGTGAAAGTTCGGCTGTAGGAAGAGTGGATAATATTGGTGATACTAATTCGAATAGAATACAGCTAAGGTCTGATTTAGGGAATGATTTGATGGGTAGGGTTGCAGGTCATGAAATTGGGCACACTGGAGGATTAACACATCCCTCATACCGCGATAGTAGTGGTTCAGTGGATGAGAATGGTGTTTTTATTGGGAAGGATAATATTATGGGTTACGGACAAAATAGCACTAATGTTACCTATCAACAACTGCAAAAGGTAAGTAGTACAATAAGAAACGGCTATGTTGAAACCCCTTACACTGGTGGACTTTCCCCAATTTCTCCAATTAACAACAGACCCATTATTCAACCAAGAAGATAGAGATATGATAAGAATTTACTTAGTACTTTCTTTGCTTTTAAGTATTGCAACTGGAGTAAACTGTCAGAACACTCAAAGTTTGACAATTGATGTATCAGGGAAAGATTGTTATCTTTTTGTTAACTCTTATAATGAGAAATCAGATACAACGAACTACTATATAGTCTTTGAGACTTTTTTTCACTCAGATACTGTAGCTGTCTTTGCAAATGATATTAAAGTTTTCTTTGATACTATAGAAACTGATAGGTCTACAGGTATCGCCAAAGAAATTAAAGTAGGTAAAGTTGAAAGTGTTGAATACATGGGATTTCAAATAAACAGTGAACCAATAATATACTTAAGAACAATTCCTGGAAAGTTTTACGTTAGAGTTAAGCATGAGAGAGATGAAGGTCAAATTCATATTTGTTACTCAAAATTCATGTTTCTAGCTTTTTAATTCTTCAGTTTTACTTTTACAAAGCACGGTAAAATTTCATTTGGCAAATAAATGTATCCTTAAACGGCGAAGATGTGGTTTTTATCTTCATCGGAAAACTTGCTAAGTTCCAGTATTTGGTTTGGGAAAAAAGCTGTATTTTTGGGCGTTATACGTTCATTGAGTACTCTGTTTTGGAGCAGGTAAGGCCGGTGAGAAACACGATTTCTTTGGCGTAAATTGGTATGATTACGGGGCACGGTTTTATGACCCGCAGATTGCACGCTGGCATAGTGTGGACCCGTTGGCGGAGAAGTATTATTCTGCTTCTCCTTATTGTTATGTTTTGAACACCCCAATTAATGCAATTGATCCCGATGGAAGACTAGTAATCTTTGTGACTGGGTACCCCAAAAAAGTTCTTTCAAATTATAGTATTAATCCATATCCACCAAGAATCAGATTCGATGCTAATGACACTTATATACATGATCGTCCTTTGAGTACTATGGGTTCTAACTATTGGCAAGGGCTTGACAGGGCTTTTCAATCTTATTTCCAGGATGATAATTCCCTTTACACATTTGGTGGACATCGAGATAATTCAACCGCTGCTGAACGCATTCAAAGGGGAAGAGACGCTGCCTTAGTATTTCATCGGAAATTTATTGATGGAGATATTTCACTTGCTGATGATGAGACCATTAAAATTGTAGGCCACAGCCATGGAGCAGCTTATTCAGCTGGGCTTACAAGTGAGTTGATAAGACTTGGTTATCAAGTTGAGTGGGTTTGGTACGTGGCAGCGCATCAACCTACTGATTTTAGCCATCCAGAGGGTGCGACAGGTGTACAACTGATAAGAAGAAGTGACTGGGTTTCCAGCAGCCAAGGTTCCAATTGGAGAGGGCGCCAGGTAAGAGGAATTTCGCCTTCAAGTTATGGAAGAATTGATGGAGTTAGTGAATTTATCGAGTTAGACAATACAAGTAAAGGCCGAGGGGGGCATTCTACTTGGACATATGTAAATTGGCTTATGCAACAGGCATTAAACAACGGTGGTACTGTAACAATAAATGGAGTGCAGCAATGATAAGGATGCTAATTTATTTCATCGCTTTAACAATGTTCTCAGGATGCAAGCTTGAAGACAGTAGAGTTGTTCGTTGGTTTTTATTTGATCTTGAGGTTAAAAGAAAACAACATTGCATGGAAGAGTTAATTAGTAGAACAAGAAATTCAATTGAATATACCAAAGTTATTAAAGAATTGGGGGATACTATCCATAACTTTGTTGGGGTACATGCTGATGGTAGGCCAAGACCCGAGATTGTTGATTTTAAAGTTGAAGAGTTAATTCTTTTTGACCATAAAAAAGAAAAATGTCTATTATTTATTTTAGAGATATATCCCTCAAACTTTCTGTATGATCAAGTGCGGGTAGTTTTGGGAAATAAAAAAAATACAGGGTGGTTATTCAAAAGAGACTTGGCAACTGTCTATTTGAGGTTTAACAATGATGATAAGCCTTATAATCATAAACAATTATCTGATAAAGTAAGAAGAAGAATAATATTG
>REEL01000043.1 GCA_007695095.1 Chitinophagaceae bacterium
TCAGAATAACATTGATAATCCTATGCAAGCATTAGGTTATTTAGCGGTAGGTGCAGCAGCGGGAGTTGCTTCTGCTGGAGTTGGAATCGGTCTTAATAATGCTTTAATAGGTAATGCTTTGGGTAGTGTCACGCATATGTCAACTGGTTTTTTTAGTGGGGCTGTAATAGGAGCAGGCTCCGGCTTTACTGGTGGTTTTATAACCGGAACGGGTAATGCAATCATTCAGGGGAATCCTAAGGCTTTGGAAATTGGATTAAAGTATGGTGGTTACGGCGCTTTAAGTGGGTTTGTTATTGGTGGTGTGTCAGGTGGTATTGATGCTATTAAGCATGATAGAGATTTTTGGACTGGGGCTAAAGAAATTGATATAGTAGTCTTTAGAGATAGAAGTGGAAATATGCAGGTAACAAGTAAAGATGCTATAGGAGATAATGATTTTGTGAAACGAGCTTACAGAATAAATTTAACAGATGAAGATTGGACTTTGACTGAGGAGGGATTTTTTTCCTATAAACTTGAAATTCCTCATTATAGAAAAGGAAGGGTATTAATCGCAGGTCCAGAAAATCAAACTATCTTAAGTCATAATACTGTAGAAAGTAGAAGGTTTGTTACAATTCAATCAATTGATAGGTTAGATTATGTAATATTGAGAACAACAAAATATCAGAGTCGCCCTATTCAGAGGCTACCAGATTTATTTTATCATAGAGCTACATTTATTAATGATTAAATATTTAATATGCATAATGTGCTTGCCATATTGTTTACTTTTGCCATTGTATTAATACATATAGACTCCTATTCAATAAATACGAACAATATTAAGTATGATACTGTAATTACTACTTTTACATGGTACTATTTTAAAACACATGATACTATTTATCACATCACAAAGTATGAAAAACCAAATAGTAAATTTAGTTTTGGAATTGGTTTTAGAGACTCAACTTATGTAGACCCGGAGATACTTGTATATGGAGCTTATGAGGACAAAGGCATTAAACAAAAACCAATGTTTAGATTTGTGCCAAGTAGCATTGATACGATTGAAAGTTACAGGTCATTTACACCTGTTGAATATAGTGATTCAGCTAAAAGCATGCACTATAGGGCAAATGAGTTTTTTGTATGGTGGGACTTAATTATTGATATTAGGTTGTCTTATATGTTTGATCAGCTTGGAGTAGATAAAATAGACACCTCTCATAATAGTATAAGTATTAGACATTCAAGTATTGACTATTTTAGGGGAAATATATATTCAATACTTATTTCTGAATTAAACATTTTAAAAGACTCTAATTCTGCAAAGGTTAAAAGAATCAAAGCAAAGTATTCTATAGAATCAGGCTATCAAATATTAAAAAAGGAAACAGGTATTTTAAAAGAAAGGGATGTACAAAGAATTAAGAATCGTTTCGGAGAATTCAAAAATGCTTCACAAAAAAATTGTAAAGGTCCTGGTTTGTACATCTTGTATGAAATACATGATACAAACTATAAAAGTTCAGTATTTACATTTGAATGTTTACGAGCAAAAAGAAGAGATTATAGGGGTTTTAGGAGAAATATGAGATTCTTTAATAGGGTATTAAGTAGAAGTTTAAGATAACTTTGTAATGCAAAACAGTTTGTATTGAAATCACATAAAATCATGAAGAAAGATTTTAAATTATTAATAACAAAACAACTGTTATTCTCATCTATCACAAGTATTTTACTTGCGATACAATATTTCAAATGCAATACAACACTAATATTATTATGTTAAATTTAATTATAACCACCATGAAACACCTAACCCTCACCACCCTGATTTTGAGCTTATGCATTGTGGCTTATGCACAAACACCGCAGTGCTACAATATTGAGTATGATTACGATAATGCCGGTAACCGGATAGTACGTAAAAATGTGGATAATTGTCCACCCGGTGCAACATTACGACTTCAAGAAGAAGAACACTCAACTAAAGAAGTAGTTACAAAACCTGACACACCGGAGATGCAAACAGAAGAAGCTGTATTTGCCTTAACGGTCTATCCCAATCCCACATCAGGAAAGCTGATCGTGGCTTTCGATGATGTGATAGTTGATGCCGGGATTGTCCTTTATGATGTTAACGGTATGGAAGTATTCCGCAAACAATCATTCAGTGGTACACAAACTTCAGTGGACATGTCCGGGCTGTCATCTGGCATGTACTTTATAAGTGTTGTCACCGCAGAAGGCATAGTAAATAAAGCAGTAGTTAGGCAATAAAAGAAATTGACATAAAATTGTCTTTTGACTAGCCTTTATAATATTGCTATTGGGGTTGCTTTATGTATTAGCAAAATTAAGGCTTATAAATGTTCTACTTTCATTTTAATTATATAAGACAAAAGTACAATCAGGTTTTGATTTTTGAAATATGATTGTTATATTTGATTAATATATGCTTAGTTGTTAAACTTGATTTATGCTATAATCGTTGCTATGCAGCGAAAAGAAGAGCAGGAAAAAAGGGAAAAACTGTTTTGGTATTTTACATTTTGAGCACTTTCAATACAGCAAATCATAAGTTTTAAATTCAACTCAGGACACTAACACAATTTTATGAAACTATCAGCAAAAATCTATATTGTAATGACAGTTCTGGTCACTGTATTTATGTTTACACTTAATAAAACATTAGCCGGACAATTCAATAATGATAGTTTCAAAACTCAGCAGTCGGAGAATATGCTGAATCAGCATAAGCAAAAACCTTTTTTTATAGAAAACAAAGGGCAAATGCGTGGCCATGACGGAGAAGCTGTGCCATTTGTATTGTTCAAAGCCGAGTTTAATGGCATAGATATTTATGTAACAGAAAAGGGCTTATCGTATGTATTGCTCAATATAACAGAGGAAGAAATCTCAACAGCTTCAGATGAGATTTTTCCTGATGCAACCACAGATAAAAACACTGAAAAAAAATATAGCTATGAATGGAGAAGAATTGATATGCATTTGGAAAATGCAGAGATTAACAAGAAGAATATCACTACTGTTAATGCATCCATTACGGGATATAATTACTATTTACCGCATTGCCCCGATGGCATATTGGATGTAAAGGGATATCAAAAAATCATCATAGAATCAGTATACCCGGGAATAGATTGGGTGATTTATACTGAACAATCAGCTGATAAAGCAAAAAATGGCGGCTTAAAATACGACTTTATTGTGCATCCCGGTGCTGATCCGGCTCAAATCAAGCTGCTATATATCGGTGCAACTGATATTTTACAGGAAAACGGACAAAATTTAGCGATAGGGAGTGATTTTGGTTTTTTATATGAAGGGCCTCTTTATTGCTATCAGAAAGAAAACAGGCGTGAAGTAGAAGCACAGTTTATTGTCGAAGATGTAACAACTACTGTGCGTGATGACAGAAACGGTAAGATACTGTCTGAATCATATCCGGCTAAACAAGTAAGTATTGAACTTTCCTCCTACGATAAAACACAAATACTAATAATAGATCCTTTAGTTGAATGGGATGTCTATATTGGTGGAAATGGTAAAGATGATTTTAATGATTTTGCAATGGATGAGCATGACAATGTTTACGCAATTGGCAGCTCCTGGTCAACGGATTTTCCTACTCTTGACTCTGGCAGTGGAGCCTTTTTCGAAGGCATAAAAGGTGGTGGTCATACAGATGTGTTTATCATAAAGCTTGACAATAATGGCATACTTTTATGGGCAACATATTATGGCGGTAACCATAGAGATGTAGGTAAGGCTATTAGCCTGGATAATGATAATAACGTTTTTATTACCGGGGCTACACATTCAGATGTTTTCCCCCTATTTAACCCGGGTGGCAATACTTATTTCCAGAATACTAATATTGCTAGTGATAAGATAATTTTTATTAAGTTTAATAGTGATGGCGTCAGACTTTTTGCTACTTTTTATGGGGGCTTAGGTGGTGATCGTGCTAATACTATAGTTACGGACAATGGTGGGAATGTTTTTATAGCAGGAGAGACAAATTCAGCACATACTTTTCCATCTTATGACCCTGGGAATGGCGCTCACTACACGAGGAGTTCTTCTCGAGGAAGAATATTTATTTTAAAATTCAGTAATACAGGTGAACGTTTGTGGGCAACTACTTATGGTGGATTCAGTTTGGAATCAGCTATGAAAGCAACAATAGATATATATGGAAATCTCTATGTAGTTGGATATACAACTTCAAATAATTTTGAACTACTTGACCCGGGAAACGATGCTTATTTTCAGGATCAAAAAAATGGCACAACAAGAGACGGCTTTATATTAAAATTTGACAATATGGGAGTGCTTTTGTGGGCAACATTATTTGGAGGTAGCAATAATGATAATATCACGTCAGTAACCTCAGACTTACAAGGGAATGTGTACATGACCGGTCGGACATTTTCTTCAGATTTTCCGATGGAAGATATGGGTGGCAATTCCTATTTTCAATATCAACCCGGTATGGTAAGTGCATTTATATTGAAGTTTAATCCAACGGGTAAATTGCTTTGGAGCACTTATTTTATTGCAAATGGCGGCACTGATATTGTAATAGATGATAATGGAAATATCTTCGTTGTAGGCACAATTACATTTCCCGCATTGCCAACGGTAAACCCCGGAAACGGGTCTTATTTTCAGGATACTTATGGTGGTGGCAACTCGGATGGCTTTTTGTTGCAATTTTCAAGTACCGGTTTTCTAAAGTGGTCTACTTATATTGGTAGGGGCTCAACAGATAGAATTATAGCTGTTACAATTGATTCTGAAGGCTATGTGTTGATTGGAGGTAGAACAATACTTAGTGAACTGCCAATTACAGGGCACAGTGGTCAAACGCATATTTATGCTTCAACTCAGCAAATAAATGGGGTTTTTGTGATAAAATTACAGGGAGTTGAGTGCCCGGACTTTAATCTGGAAATTTTAACTTCTGCAGATAGTATTAGTTGTCTGCATCCGGAAGTTGAGCTTATTGCTAACTCTACTATACCGGGCCTTTCTTATTCATGGAGTAGTCTCTCTTTTCCTGTAAATAAAGTTGTGGAGCAGGATACTATTATAATTAATAGTGAAGGTACTTATTATTTGGTCGCAACAGACAGTATTGGATGTGCTAACTTAACATCAATAAATGTTAATGGTAACATTGATACACCTTCTGTAAACTTCAATGTAACTCAACCAACATCCCCTGCATGCAATAACGGAGCCATAGGAGCTTCAGTTTCAGGAGGAGCTGAGCCTTATTCTTTTGAATGGGAGCCGTTATTACTTTTTTCTGATTCAATCTCAAAAATCGCTGAAGGATGTTATACGCTTACCGTTACTTCAAGTAATGGTTGTTCTTATATTGATAGTGTTTGTCTTTCATGCGATTCAGTAAGTCATATTATACCTATAAAGCAAACGCAAGATGTTTTCACCGCCTATCCCAACCCCGCCGGAGAAATCCTGTATATCGAATCCAAACAAGAGCATATTCAAATCCGGCAGACAGACATATTCGATGTCCGTGGCAGGGAAGTTATGTCCTATAAAGCGCAACATCCCACTTCCAAACACAGCATCCACATCCACCACCTCCCGCAAGGTATTTACTTTTACCGGGTAGTGCTAAGTGATGATTCGTTAGTACGAGGAAAATTTGTGAAGCGGTAATTGCAAGACCCAAGAGGGAAAGTAGGCAGGAGGCAGCAGCAGTAGGCAGTGTAGAAAGACCCAAGTCCCAAGAAGACCAAGAGACCAAATTCCAAGAGAAAATAAATAGAAAATATGCTTCGCAAGACCCAAGAGTCCAAATTCCAAGAAGACCAAGACCCAAGAAAAATATCAAAATTATGATGGAAAATGGAAAATGGCAAATGTTTTGAGAAATCTCCCTATTAATACGGAGATGCTTCCTGACGTCAGCATGACAGGAAGAGGGAAGGGATTTCTTGTTAAAAAAGGGTTAGAAGGGCTTGATAAAACTTTTGAAACCCCCTGCCCCCAATCAGGAGATTGTCACACTTCAAGCATGCCCGCAAGGCTCCCCTTTTGAAGCTCACAATGACGGTGTGGTGTGAGGCTGTTCGCTGTCCATTTTCTTCTCAAAGTCTAAGTGTTACAGTTTTTTTGGATAAACTTTAA
This sequence comes from Chitinophagaceae bacterium, assembly GCA_007695095.1. Classification (NCBI taxonomy): domain Bacteria; kingdom Pseudomonadati; phylum Bacteroidota; class Chitinophagia; order Chitinophagales; family Chitinophagaceae; species Chitinophagaceae bacterium. The sequence goes on from REEL01000043.1 coordinate 6,181, forward strand.
GCTTAAAGACCATAAAGAAGCCAATTCGCAGCAGGGGATGCGGCCTTTATTCCGCACTTGGGGTACCCGCTGCTTGAATCTTGCGTGAAAAATTTTACTGTTCGACGCAAGGAGTTTAA
>REEL01000044.1 GCA_007695095.1 Chitinophagaceae bacterium
AAAACTATATTGTATTTTTATTAAACAATAAATTATGTTATTAATTATTTACAACATGTTATTATTACTACTTTATACTATAAATTATTTTTTACTTTTTTAGGCAAAAGCAATGAATCAATAAATTTTGATAAATACAATTTTAAAAATCTTTAAAAATAGAAAATCATGAAATCTTATAATTTTAGCTTTACAAAATCATTTTTTAACTTAAGGATGCAGGCTACATTCATAACCTTGATTCTTTTTTCAATTACAACTTTTATTCATGCGGAAGAACCGACAAAGGAGTGGGCATATACGGGACATACTCATTGGGTTTTAAGCATAGCTGTTGATGCTGACGGAAATATTTACTCGGGTTCCAGAGATGAGGAAATTCATAAAAAAACATCGGATGGTGATCATATTTGGACATACAATGAGCATACCGATATGGTTCGGGGTTTAGATGTAGATGCAGATGGTTATATATACTCGGCCTCAGAGGATAATGAAGTTCACAAAATTACACCGGCCGGAGATTCTGTATGGGTTTATAGAGAACATGGCGATGAAGTGATGTCTGTCAGAGTTGGTGCAGATGGATATATTTATACTTGTTCCATTGATGATGAAGTCCATAAAATCAATCCTGACGGAGATTCTGTATGGATTTATAGGGAACATAATGACAGAGTATACGGCATAGACGTGGATGATAATGGCTATGTCTACTCAGCAAGCAGAGACGGAGAGGTTCATAAGATTGATCCGGATGGGAACCAGGTTTGGGTATATACTGAAAACATTGGAAGTGGTTCCTTTAACATGGTTTATGATGTAGTAGTTGATGCAGATGGATATGCTTATTCAGCTTCTATACATGAAGAAATACACAAAATCAGCCCGGACGGCAATCAGGTTTGGGAATATGAAGAACATGAAAACACGGTTTATACTCTATTATTGGATGAAGACGGGTATTTATACTCAGGTTCGCAAGATTCAGATGTTCATAAAATTAGCCCGGACGGAGATCAAATCTGGGTTTATCCTGAACATACAAGCTCAGTAAGAGCACTTGAAATTGATGCTGATGGTTATGTATACTCAGGAAGTGAAGACGATGAGTTACATAAAATTAGGCAGCCGTTGGAAACTTTCATACCGGATATTGCAGAAAATAATCAATATTTACAGTTAAAAAATTACCCGAACCCTTTTGCTAGCACTACGAATATTCAATATAAACTTCCTTACGAAGTACATGTAGAGCTAAGTGTCTATGATATTACCGGTCAAAAAATTAAAACTTTAGTAGATGAGAAACAGACAGGTGGTCAACATAACATAACTTTTGATGGTCAAAATCAACCGGTAGGCATCTATTTCTTTCGATTGAAAACGGATGAATTTATTGAAACCGGTAAAATGACAATTAATTGATGGAATGAGGTTGTTTTAATACCTAAAGTTCATTATCTGTTTCACCATTTGCAGCTAAATTTCCAAATAACAGGTTCATCCCAAATCGGAAGTGCCAGTTTTGATTTTCCAAAGGTGCAATTAAGGAGAATATATTATCACTTACCCCATAAACTTGAACGGGACCGGCTTTTACAACTAAGCCTGCTCCTAAATTGGAGTAGCTGCCCCCGTATACAGAATAGGTTAAGGATGCATTCAGCCAATTTGTAAAATCCCCTACCCAGGAAGCTGTTATTGCCGGCCGGAAGTTCCTGTCTATGAATGACCCGTGCAAAACAAGCCCGAGAGAATGGTTGGGTAATAATTGATACTGCCCTCCTAAATAGAGAAAAGAGCGCAAATGTGTGCGGTAGCTTTCCTCACTTTTTAAAGGAATAAAAGCATCTGAGAGACTATCCACTAATTTGTCAAAAGCACTTTCCGAATCTTCACTTTCTCCAACTAATTCATTGAGGTGTATTCCGCTAAAAGTAAAAGAACTATCTGCTATCACATAATTTGCGATATCATTTTTCCAGTGAATGTAACCTATGTCGTTTACTGCAGCTGAAAAACTCAACTTTTCTGAAAACTTATAATTTGCACCAACATCTAACCCAAACCCGGAATTAGAATATCTGAAAAGTCTGTCCTGATAATTAAAATCTAAATCAATTAATGAGCTGACACCGGAAGTGCGAATGTTTGCCGACCCATCAAGCGTTAAATCATAAGTATCTTCATGTGTTGTAATTCCCAATTTACTTTCAACGGTTTGGATATTTTCCATACCATTCAGCCATTTCGCTCTAAGGCCCACGGTAAGTTTATCTGATAGCTTTCTTGAGTAACCAAAAGCATATTCACGATAAGACATATAATTATAGGCTAATCCATCTAAACTAACTCTTTGCCCTATAAATTGCGCATTTCCTTCCCAAAATAAAGCCACTAAATTTCTAGGATAAATCAACTCTGTATGTATAATTTCCCTTGCACTAAACGAAAAATAGTTTTTAGATGAACGAAATCCAAAACCCAATAAATCTACCTGTAAATTCAGCTTGAGATAGTTCGTTTCATCTAATTTATCCAGCAAATTATCCATATTCACATAAAGAGAATCATCATCCCTCCTTTGAACTACATCTGTATATTTAAATGAGCTGTTCTCTAAACCAAAATAATTTGAAGAAATGACCGGTAAACCTACATAAAACCGATTTTCCGGCATAAAAGAAGTATTCACATAAGCTGACTGGGGAATCTTTGACATATGATAAATCGTATATCCTTGCTGAGCAAAAAGAGGGAATGAAAGAAATTTCAGAAAAACAACTGCAAATAACAGCCTGAAATCAATTTTAAATATATATATTTTCATTATAAATTTACCTTACCTGCTAAAAACAAACCGAGATTGACATTAATCGTATATTCATCTAATATCTTTACGGTCTCACCATCCAAAGCATTTGTAGTTTTCATTCCTGATTCAATTATCACATGAGATGCGTTTGTCATATTATCTATTCTCTGCCGACTAAATTCAATATCTGTAATCTTTCTCTTTGGCGCTATTACTATACCATCTGAGTCTGTCTCACCGGACAAAATAATTTCTCCTGATGAAGAAAAAACTGAATCCATAACTACAAAATTTTCATCTGCAAAATATACCTGCATATTTGCATTGAAAGGAAAACCATTGTCGATAACAATTCGCAATGCCATAGAATCAACTTCATCTATTTGCTCTCCGAAACTAAAATCCAGTGTATCTCTAAGAACAAAACCATAAGCTAAACCCTCTAGTGGTAAAATTATCTCTGTATCTACCCTGAATTGACTTTCATTGGTAATAAAATTGGGCAAATCAACCGGAGAAGTGGCAGAACCGGGGTTTGAGACCGCAAACAAACGATAAATCAACTGTTGAGGAGCTGAGTGTAAAAGTGAACCTAAGTTACTGTTTTGGTCATCTATATTTAAATTTGTAAAAGCCGTTTCACCAACTTCATTAAAGGCAGGAGCATTTAACCCAAAAGGGTTGCTGAAGTTTGTAAAGAATACGTCAGTTTCTTCCCCGGTATAAAAATTTCTGGTTTGAAAAGTTTGAATTTCTATATCTATAGGTAAACCAAATGAATTAGCTATAGATAGCTGCACATAAGGGCTAACCAAGTCAAAAAATCCGGCTTGATTATTATCAAAAAAATCAATGTTAATAGTATCTTCTTGTTCTAAAAGTGTATGCTCTCCAATATCTCCGAATATTTTTAAAAACTCAAGCTTTTCAAAAGTATGGTCAATTCTAATCAAATCAGCCACTGTTATTGGTTGCCCTTCATATTCTGCAGAAAATACATATTGAATACCAATTTCATTATTTCCCTGTGTACCACTATTCATTTCAATAGTGTAATTGCTTAAATCAACAGATTCTGTAACAGATATCTGAGAACCGTTATAATCCAATGGTATAGTCACTTCAAAAGGGACATTATTTCTTTCCATACCGGGGATACTTACTATCAATTCCCCACTATGTTGAATATCCGAAGTAATTTCCAACTCTAAAATTCCCTCTTCAATTACAAGTGTTTCGATTTTCAAATCCGTTTGAGCAGAAATGTCATAAGTGTATGATTCCGATTTAGTGATGGCACCATTATTAACAAAATCACTAATTTCCTGACTACTTAAATTAAATAAATACTCAAAATTTAAATCCGGCAGCTGTATAATATCACGGATGTCAAAAGAAATAAGAGAGCCGGAATAAGCCAATGCCACCTGACCGGTATTTTGATCTATCACAAAAAGTTCAGAAGTATCTTCGGTAATAATATCATAAACAGAAAGTGAAGCAAAAACAAGCGGAACAGCAAACTCCGGAGTCCACTCAGTAGTTGTCATTTTATCAAAATCCAGATTATCTTTTAAACAAGAAGTACTTGAAAGCACAAAAAGCAAAAAAATAATTACAGCAATTCTATTAGTCTTTAAAACCTTCAATTGGAAATTTTTAGTAAAAGTAGAAAAATGCACTTTAAGGCAAAAATGAATGAATCAGATTTTTGAATATTACAAATAAATAATGGATTTTTAAGCTTTAGATTAACTTTTTAAAAGAGACAAAAACCAAAATTGGTTTGTAGATTTGTTTTCTCTAAAATTTTATATAACAACATTACTTAGTACTTTTGAACAAAAAATATATACCCGATTTAAGGAAGCGCATTGATAAAAAGATATTTACTAAGACAGATGTGCCTATAGTTGTTTATCTGGCAGTAATTATTGCAATGATAGTTACATGGAATATCCGCCAGCGTTTTGAGATAGCCGGAGATTTTTTTGTGGAATTATTTGGCGTTGCTTTTACACTATTCATTATTGACATTCTTTTAGTCAGTTCAAAGTCAAAAAGATGGAAAATAGTACAGGAAGATGTTGATTACTTAATTGCCAGAAATATCAATCGACTTAGGGATGGGCTTGCTATTCGTGCTTTTAACTTTCAACCGGATGTAAATCACTCATTAACTATCCGGGAGCAACAAGCAAATTTTCTTACAGAACTTGAATCATTGGAACCCAAGCAATTAGAAACCAGATTGTACGAGGCAGAACTTTTCTCAACGGGCAGCTATGCATATTTTAACGAGCGTTCGGATGACCTGTGGGATGTAATCAACATGAAATACGCTGAATTCCTCCCCCCTATTTTAGTGTCTCAGTTGATTAATTTGCATACACATTTAAAAGATGTCTGCGGTCATATCAACCAATACCGCAAATCAGAACGATTTAAAGAAGATCAGGCATATTATCAAAGTGCTGCCATCAAAGGAATCAGCTACAACCTAAAGCAGATTTTACATTTAGTCAATATTTTGAAAAAAGAAGGCTATTCCGAACCGGCCAGAACAGTTTTTGAGGGGAAGTAGGGGGAGGAAAGAAAATGCTTTAAGGATATAAATGCTATAATACCAGTAAGTTTTAGCAAATAATCATAAGCTTTTTTATTGTTTTTAAAAAAAATATTTGCTTGCGACACTAATTGTCGCTACATGCTTTTAAGTTTGTAGCTGTGTTTGTCATTGAATCAATGTGTGTTAAGCTAAAGGTCAACTATATCTCACTTATTATATTTTACCGGTATGCTTTCACACTTTGATTCTTGATTAAAAGAAAAAAAAATGAAAAGGTCTACATTTATTAAAAGTCTAATACTTGGAGGAGCGGGTGCTGCCTATGTTGGAAATAATTATCATGAATTTTTGAAAGAATATCCAAAGGTTTATCACAATTATGTACGGGGATTGCAATACTATAAATATAAATCAGTGGCAAAACATTTAAGGGAAGGGGGACGATTATTTTTAAAAAGAGAACCTAAAAACCGGTATGACAAATGTGCTATAGGAGTCTATTATAATTCAATGAAGTTGGGCTACTTACCCAGAGATGAAAATAAAGTTTTGGCAAACTTGATGGATTTAGGAAAACCGGCTTATGCAAGGATTAAAAAGCTGAATAGCAATGAAGATGAACTATACAAAGCTGTATTTGTGGAAGTTTTTGCGGATGTGGGGTGAGGGTTTTAAACCCGCAAGGTTGTTGTTTATTAATGAGTGAAATTTTTGATAATAGTTGGATGTTGAATAAAGCCAACCTTGCGGGTTAAGGAAAGTGAAGCATTAAATAAATGTTCAAAAGCATGAAAGTCAAATAATAATACGAAATGATAAATATAAGTTTAAGAATTTTTTTTAATATTGGGGAAGGGGAATAAATTATGTTAACAACACTTTTAAAAATAGGAGAATGGCAAAGCCAGGGAAAAAGCGAATGGGATCGCTTTTTGGAGAAGCCTAATATTG
>REEL01000045.1 GCA_007695095.1 Chitinophagaceae bacterium
TTCATACCTGCAGCATTTTTGGAATGAACGACATGAAAAAGGAATGAACGACATATTTTTATCTTTCAGTTGTTAAAGGTGAAGACCGGGATTGAAAAGAATCCCTGATAATAGCTTTCTGATGGCTGACATAATTTATATCATTTTTGGTTCAATGTTGTTATCAATTTTTCCATCTCACTGATGATCTCTCTTGTGGCAGAAGATTCTACCTTTACAGGGCTTTTTAGCAGATCTTCTGCCGTCTGTCTTGCCTTTTCATTCTGGCCCGATTCATGATAAAGTTTTGCCAAAAGGTAACGTGGCAGCAACATTGAGGGCATCATGTATGAGCTTTTAATATAGGCCGTCTCGGCAGCCTTAAAGTTGCCGAGAGCCTTATGATTATCTCCAAGGGTGTTTTGCAGTATATGACTATTGTAGAGTTTCCCGGCAAGAAAGAGGATATCAAGACTTCTCTGATGCTGCTCATCCATGCTGAGCGCCTTTCCATACATTTGCAGGAACAAGCCATTTCCTGATAGAATGGGAAAGGTTATTTCGTGCTCGATAACTGACGCGTCATATGACCTGAAATTGTATAATCTTTCGGCATTTCTCCATGTTTTAAGAGCTTCATAATGATTTGCCCTTTCGGGGATAAAATAGGCCGTTAAGGCCAGCAATACTAATGAAATAAATAATCCCGGCCTTAGAGGTGAAAGTTTACCGGGGCCAATTATAAAAGCTGTTTTTGAAAAGCCTCCAAGCAGTGCTGTAACTACAGTAAGTTGAAGGATAAAAGAGCTTATATCAAAGGGGTAGGAGCACCCTGCCACTGGCAGAGCCCTGCTTCATAAGGTACATGTTCATCCCGGCAGGAAGCAGCAGGATGAAGGCAAGAGTTATAACCGTTAAACGGGGAAAAAAGGACATCCTGTTAAAAATACCGGTAAGCTTATCGTGGTAATCAGCGAATCCCGGATGTTTCCATAACACATAAACGCATCCTGCCAGTCCCGCCACCCATGCAGCCCGGGAGCGGGCAGCAGGGATAACAAGCAAAAGTGAAATGATAACCCCATAGCATAGAAAGATCATAGCTTTTTGCAGGTAGAAAACATTATCATGCAACTTAACCTGCCATTTCCAGACTTTTAAATATCTGTTTCCCTTGCCGAAATAACCATCCTGCTTTATTGCCAGCATTACTCCCAGTGCCAGTGGCAGGGCGCTGACAATAAAACCGGCAAAAGGTCCGGGGTTATGAAAGGTGCCCGTGATGTTAAAGAGAAAGTGATGGGAAGCTGCCTTGTCGTGTAGCTGCATCAACCCCATTAATGCCTGGACAAGGATCATGACAAGCCATATGCAGGTTACTTCCCATATAAATGCCACTTTATCTGATGATTGCCGGGTAAAAAGATAGATGGAGCCATAAAGAACTATACTGAAAACTACATGTTCAATTGATGTAAACGGGAACCTCAGACCATCGGGCTATTTTTTCAACAAAACAGCGGACACGGCTGACAAGGCGGACACAATCGTCAATTTTTCCCGCTTTCAGTGGGTTTTTCGGCGGTCGCTTTTTTCACTTGCAGGAAGATAGTTTTTTGGCGGACAAAAAATATGACAAAAAAAACATTCTCTACATTCAGGCCGTGCTCATAAGAAACAAGTTTCGGACTCCTGTGTAAACCCTTTAAAATACAGCGCAGATAAGTAACTGATGATGTTTTATGATCTTTTGTGAAATATATTTTGTGAAACAGGTTAGGTACTTTTATATTAACGCGAACATCCTTATATTGGTGAATGTTTATAGCTAAGGGTTATGCATGAGAGCCAATAATGAATGTGGAACCTGGTAAAAAATCATGAATAGAATTATACAATAATCAGAGAAAATTTTATTTCAAAACCACTGTAAATCAAATTATCGTTATCTTTATAAAAAATATCAGCAATGGTTTACAACTTCACCGCAGAAATAATTCGGGACAATGATATTAATCAATATGTCGGAATTGTCCCCGGGTTACCCGGTGCACATACACAAGCACCGACATTGGATGAACTATACATCAACCTGCAAGATGTAATAAGGCTGTGCCTCCAGGAAATGACTGATGAAGAAAAGAATGAACTGCCAAAATTCATCGGCACACAAAATATTTCAGTTGCAATATGAGCACTAAAGTGCCAATTGTGAAGGTTAAAATCATGCAGAAGCTTTTGTTCTACTTAGGCTTTGAAGTAAAACGTCAAAGTGGCAGCCATGCTTTTTACAGACATCCCGATGGTCGGTATACTACTCTGCCTCATCATGGAAATCAAGATTTGAGCCGTTTTTTGATTCGTGCAATTTTGAGGCAAATTAATATTACACCGGAAGAATTTTCTAACCTTTTAAAGGAAATGTAAAGTTCTTCCGTGCTTATGTCAATTTTTTTCAATAATAGAAAGCCCTAAAATATTCATCACATCGATCGCCATTTCGACCTTTCCATGAGTTCATTTATTATTCAAAAGCATTTCAAATTCAACCCTTCTGTGCATCTCGAAATTTTTAAGATAGTTTTCTCCCTCCAGGGGATCATTCATACCTCGACCTTTCCAATTTAATCTGCTATCATCAATCCCTTTAGAAATCAAGTATGAATAAACAGATTTGGCTCTATTCTCAGATAAAACCTGGTTATAATCAGCTGATCCTATGCTATCAGTATGACCAATAATATTTAAGGTAATGTTGGGATTCTCCAATAAATAAATTGAAAGTTCTGATAATTCTCTCTTAGTCAAGTCACTTAATTCATATTTATCAAAATCAAAGAATATATTACGGATAATAAATTTTTTAATTCTCTCGGGATAAATTGAATCCGGGTCGAATGAATGGAGGAATTTAATATCAGTTACCTCGTCATCATAAACAGGTAATATACTAACATAAGATATCAGGTACCTGGTAAACTTGTTATTATAATTGATGGTATCGGATCGGTGTTTTTGTAGAAAACCTATGTATTCACTAGTACTACAAGAACCAATTGAAAAATAGCTTTCTCCTCCCCTGGCAATGTAGGTCGTTGAAAGAGTTATCCAGTATGGATAATCTGGTGTGATTTCCTCATCAAAGTCCAGGAATAATAATGTATCTGTCAAATCTGGTGGGCAAGCTGGTAATGTATAATGGAACTTTACAATCAGACTTACAACTTTGTTGTAACCGAGGTCTACTGTATCTCCTTCCCTTGTAACCCTTACTTTGGTGTCTTCAGGATAGTAATCCGAGCTTAACTTTGCTTTAAATATTTTCACTTTAACTTTAACTTCATACTTCTGATCCGGAACCAGGTTCTCTTTTAACTTAGTGGTGATACCCTCACTTGGTTGCAAAACATGCAATAGAATTACTCCAGGTTTTTTTTCATTGAAAACCGGCTTTGTGGGAAATTCTCCATGTGCTGCCCTGGCTGGATGTGAAAAAGGAGGAAATGGCCAGGAATAACTTGACCAATGATTTGGATAGACTTTTTTGCCGTTGCTATAGAAAATCAAAATATCACTGAAATCAGGATTTATAACTAAATTCTGTGCATTGAGATTGATGCACAGAAACAGAAATAGTAAAAATGAAATATGATATATCATATATAGTTAAGATATTTTAGTTAATCTCAAGTCCATATACTAAGATTTCAGTTTTCAATTGATTAAGTTTAGTGATGTCATCATAAATAAAATAAAGCTTACCTTCTCTGAACATATATGCTTTTTTTAACAAATTATTTGTTTCAAAAAGCTCATCAAATAGTACCATATTTACATCTGGTTTGTAACCTAAAATATAACAATCCAATGCTTTTAAACCATAATGCCTGTTGTGAGGCCCTCTTGTTTTGCCTTTCCAATAAAACAATAAAATTAGGTCATCATCACTTATGATTTGATAGAAGTTATTACATTCAAGATGTGAAAATAAATCTTCCAAGTTTGATCCCACTTCTTTTACGTTTATTTCAACATGTTTTGGAGAAATAAAAGTGGAATCAATATTATCATTAATTAAATTATAATTGTAGAGATAATTTGACCCAGGATAAATATAATAAAGATAATTTTCGTGAAGTGTGAAGTTTGGCATAGCAAATATTTCATAGTTTTTACCAATTTCATAATCAAAGGGTAATGGAACTGGTAGAATTCTATAATTGCCAGTTTTAAGATTAACCTCCGCTATTCTCCCACTGGTAAAATAATTTTCTTCTTTTGCTGGTAAACCTGGTGCAATAGTGAAATACACACATGTTCTATCTTCATTAGATTTAATATTTGTTACATCACCTGTGATATAATAATTTGTTATATTATCATGGATATTAAAATTAAACACCTTCTGAATCTCTAAATCTCTATCAACTATTAAAAAATATGGATCTGAAATTATCAGCAAATTGTTATTATATACTTCAATTACTCCAACTAATTTATTTCTAATTGAAGAATACATCTGATATTGTACCTGTAAATCAATAGCTTGATCAATATGATATAATGGAAAAGTTTCTGTTTTAAAAAACAATAAATTATTTGTTAAAATGTCAAATGCAATCAACTCTGTAGAATCAAATCTTATTGGGTATAAATAGGTAGAAAAGATATTCTCTGTATCGCCTTCCAATGCAATTGTGTCGTTAATTTCAAAATTAAGATTTTTATATACATAAGTAGGTTGCTCAACTGAACTAGTATTATTACAAGCTACTCCTATCATATAAAAAGAAATTAAAATAATTGAAACTTTCATAAGGCAGAATTTTAATTTGAAATTATTTATAGCATAGGGATGCCTCAGAAACTATTTATAGAATAGAAAATAATAGCGAGGCATCCCTATGCAATTCTTTTGCAATAATCTATAGGTATACAGTCTTATCGCCTTCTCCGCAAGTACATTCACTCTTTCCAGGGTCATTATATACAGATTGAAAGCATCTAAGTATTACGCAAGAATAATCAGGACAGTGTCCAATCCCACTCCAGTAACAATATATACCACTTTCCCCATCCGCCTGCGCCATAACGGAGATATCCGCCAGGGAGAAATCCATGTTGTGTTCATTTTGTGCCAGATGAACATTTATGATTGAGCCTGCTGCAAATAAGCAAGCCGTCAATGCAAGAATTATTTTCTTTTTCATAATATTCAATGATTTATGGTATA
>REEL01000046.1 GCA_007695095.1 Chitinophagaceae bacterium
AGTGCAAAAGTAATCCCTTTTTTCTAATTATCAAAAAGTTTTTCAAGGAAAAATGAACTTTTTAAACTAAAAATCATCCGGCTCTCAAAAAAGAGTATGCCAGACAAGGCTTATAAAGATAATTAAAATATATGGGATGATAAAACACCTTCCTAATATTTTTTGATTTTTCTTCACTTATAAAAAATGTATCTAAGCCTAAAAAAAATATTTGCTCTAAAAAAAGAAATCATTAAGGTTAATTCTAAATTTTATACGAAATTCGTATGTTAAGGAAAATTTCAGATTTGTAAGAAGTTGAAATTTCCCCGGATGAGAAAGGAATTTTATCTTTTTTAATCCCTTTTTCATTTTAAGCTTATTTAATTATAGTAATACTATGAGAGCAACTTTAATACTACTTTTAATTGTTTTTAAAACAGTTAGCTTTAGTCACGGTCAAACAAATACTAATATCAGTGGGATCGTAAATGATTATAAAGCGGTTATATCATTGGATGTATGTGCTAACAGCATGTCAGTATCTGACACTTCCGGTCTTCAAGCCGGTGACTTAGTCTTAATTGTACAAATGAAAGGCGCAAGTATTAACCTTGCCAATAACAGCAATTTTGGGAATTTTACTAATTTAAATCAGGCCGGGAAATACGAATTCAATACCATATCTAATATAAACTCCGGAGAAGTTACTTTTGAATATCAGTTTGAAAATGAATATTCTGTTAATAGTAAGGTTCAAATTATTAAAGTTCCGCAATACCAAAATGTCACTATCACAGATACCGTTACTGCCATGGCTTGGGATGGCGAAAAAGGTGGCATAGTAGTAATTGATGCAAGCGGTTCTATAAACATTGAATCTGTAATAGATGTTAATGGCAAAGGATTTAGAGGTGGTGCAGCTTCAAACAGCAACTTTACATGTAGCTGGGTAAGTCCGCAAACTGCTTACTATTATACACTCGCATCAGGACGGGCAGGCAGAAAGGGTGAAAGTATTGTAAACTTCAATGCAGTATATGAATGTGGAAGAGGACCTTACGGAGCCGGTGGCGGTGGTGGAAATGACCATAACACCGGTGGCGGCGGCGGAAGTCATGTTGGTTTAGGAGGAGATGGTGGGAAAAGATTAGTTCCATCGCAGTTTTTTTGTAATGGAGAAAATAGAGGATTAGGAGGGAATACTGTTGTTTACAATCAATTTGAACGATTGATAATGGGAAGTGGTGGCGGTGCGGGCCATATGAATGATAGTCTTGGCAGTGGTGGAGCAAATGGCGGAGGTATAATTATCTTAAGAGCAACGGAAATAAATAGTCAAAATGGAGTATTGACTGCAAATGGAGCAAATGCAAAAGCCGGAAGTTACGATGGTACCGGAGGAGGTGGAGCCGGAGGAAGTGTTGTTTTAGCTGCTAGCTCTATTAATAATCCGCTGCTGATTCAAACAAATGGAGGAAACGGTGGGAATGTAAGTGATGATTTAAGCAATACTTGCTACGGACCGGGCGGTGGAGGTGGTGGAGGCTTTTTAGGACTTACTTTAAATAGTATCCCTTCAAATATAACTTATGAAACTTTTGGTGGAAATGCAGGTTTAAAAATTGCTGCGAGTAGTACCTGCAATACCGGAAATGGCACTGAAGTTGAGGATGGGCTACCGGGTGGCTTTTTAGAAGGTATTTCAATTTTAACCGCTTCAGATTTATTTATACCTCCCGTATTTTCTATAAGCTCAGATACTTTGATTTGCCCCGGAGATACAATAACCCTAAGTGCAGGAGGTGGTGGTTTGTACCTTTGGGAACCTCAAAGTAGCTTAAGTTGTAATGATTGTCCTCAGACTTCCGCTTTTCCGGGCCAAACTGAAACATATACCCTTACTATATTAAATGGCTTGTGTGAATATACTGACTCAGTTACAGTTGAAGTAATACAAATGCCTCAACTTTCAATTTCTCCGGAAAATGTATTTCTTTGCACAGATACCAATATAACCATTTCGGTTAGTGGTGCTCCAAATAATAATTATACCTGGACAGGCGGTGATTTACAAAGTCCTCAAATTGGGAATGAAATTTCTGTAAATCCTTCAGAAACACAGGTATATACAGTCGAATGGACTGACAGCTTAAGTTTTTGTACAGTATCAAAAACATCAGAAATTTTTATTGAAGATGAAAATTTTGCAACTTTCCCAGAAGATATTTCTATTTGTGATGGGAGTTCTGTTCAATTAATTGCCACGGGTGGAACGAATTACAGTTGGTCTCCTTCAACAGGACTGAGCTGCCAAAACTGCCCCAACCCTATTGTAACTGTCGATACGAATACGACTTATGAAATTATTGTCAGTAATGATTTTGGATGCAGAGATACATCAGAGGTAACCGTATCTGTGGATGATACCGTTTTCTTTTTTTCCCCTGATTCTGTTTCAATTTGCAAAAACAGTTCACAAACTATTTTCCTTCAGGGTAACGGTACTTTTGAATGGTCACCCTCCAGCTTTTTAAGTTGTACTGATTGTAACAACCCGGAAGTAAGTCCTGACAGCAGCCTAAATTACACTGTTACTTTGACAAATGGAGCTTGCAGTCATACAGAAACGATTTTTGTGGAAGCAAAAGAATTTCCTGACTTTACTATTCCTTATGATACAATAGACATAGAGTTTAATGAGTCTTTTGAAATTGACATTTCTCTTCTACCTGTTGAATATTCTATAAGCTGGAGTCCGGAATTTGGTATAGACGACAGCAGTACGGCAAATCCTATTATAACCGGTATTGAATCACAGGAATATACTTTTACCGTAACACTTGACAGCACAGGCTGCACAACAACTCAAACTATTTATATAAATGTAATCACTAGTGAAGAAACTTACGATATTTTTCCAAATGCATTTAATCCTACAGGTGGAGGAATGAATAGTCGTTTTGGCCCGTTTGATCCCGGGCCGGGTCATGAATTTGACAGCTTCCAAATCTTCAACCGATGGGGTGTAAAAGTATTTGAAGGCTTTTCATTTGCTGATGGCTGGGATGGGAAACTCAAGGGGGAGTTACAGCCAATGGACACTTATGTTTATCAATTAACTTTTTATGATAGGGGAAATAAAATGCAAACTATTCGAGGAAGTGTAATTTTAATACGATAGTTTACTTATGATTTTCTTTTTTTGGCTACACTGATTTTAAGAACTCTATAACTTCTTTGGTGAAATCTGTTTTCTCCTCATCGTGTAAAAGTTCATGGTATCCATTTTCAAACTCTAAGAACTTTACCTTTCCGACATTTGCAGAGGCAACTTTTTTAGAAGATTCAAAGGAAGTGATTTTATCTTTTTTGCCATGCATTAAGAGAATTGGAATATTCAGTTTATCCGCATTTAAAAGGATATTTTTTCCGGCACCAAATATTTCAAGATAAGCTCCTGCAGTTATTTTATCATGTACAAGAGGATCTTCTATATATTTCTTCACCTCTTCACTTTGTTTTGAAAGCGCATGTACATCTAATTTTGTGGATTGTGAAAAAGAAGGAAAAATCCTCCCAACTGATTTAGCCAAAAATAACATATAAGCCGGTGGCTCAAAAGCTAGCTCTATCCACGGTGAAGAGAGTATAGAGGCTTTTATCAAATCATTTTTTCTTTTTAATAAATAATTTGCAGCCACATTACCTCCCATACTATGACCAAAAAGAAAAATTTGCTCCGGTTTGCTTTCAGCAATTACAGCATCAAAAACTCTGTCCAAATCATTTAACAATGAATTGAAGTCCGGCGAATGTCCTCTTTGACCATCAGAAACTCCATGGCCTCTTTGATCATAAGAATACACTCCATAATTTTCTTTATTTAAAGCTCTAATAAACTCTTCGTATCTTCCGGAATGTTCTCCCAATCCGTGGACAATTATGACGACTTTTTTTGGCTTTATCTCTGGGATAAAACAGCGACAAAACAATTTAAGTCCGTCATTGGAATCTATATATAACTCTTTATATTTTTTCATATAATCTAAAATAAGATAAAAGCATTAATTGGAGAGTAAAAGTTGTATATTTTCAGAACATTTATCCTGTTCATTTATTAAATAGATGCTTTCTAAGCAATTATTTGTATTTTTAATTGTTAAAAAGAATACGACATTCACTAATTGTAAATTAAAATAATATAATAACATGACAAGTTTTAACAGAAGAAAATTTATTAGAAATGGATTTGTAGCATCCATTGGTAGTTTTGTTGGATTTAATTTATTATTCAGTAATTCATCGATAGCTTCTATCAATAGTCATCATCTAAGATATGATGATTTAAAATATCCCTTTAAATTAACCGATTTAAAATATGGTTTCGAAGCCATAGAGCCGGTTATAGACAAAAAAACCATGGAGATACATTACAAAAGACATCACCAAGGTTACGTTAATAATTTCAATAATGCTGTCAAAGACCATAATTTACAAGATCAATCGCTTCAAAGTATTTTAAATCAGATTTCAAAGTATGGAGATGCAATGCGTAATAATGGCGGCGGCCACTATAATCATGATTTATTTTGGAAAACAATCAAAAGACCGGATGCAAATAATAAGCCGAGCAGCACTTTTACAGAAATTCTATCAAATGCTTTTGATTCCTTTGATAATTTTAAAGAAACATTTGAGGCTGCTGCCATGCAAAGATTTGGTTCCGGTTGGGCCTGGTTGTATTTAGATGAAAATAAACATTTAAAAGTCGGATCTTCTCCGAATCAGGATAATCCATTAATGGATCTTTCTCCTATCAGAGGCATACCTATTTTAGGGCTTGATGTTTGGGAGCATGCTTATTATCTTCAATATCAAAACCGAAGAGCTGATTATACCAAAAATTTCTGGCAAATTGTAAACTGGCAAGAGGTAGAAAAAAGATATACAGAAATTACCGGAAAGGGTCGATAGATGAAACGCATTTCTTTATTAATACTTTTGTTCATTTCCACTAATCACTTAAATGCGCAAGTTTGGGAATGGGTAAAGTCTTATGGCGGTGTTGAAAATGATTTTGGTTTAAGTATTTATGGTAATAATGAGCATATTTACCTTTCAGGAGCTTTTCAAGACAAAATAGTTTTTGAAGGACAGGACATTTCCAGTTCCGGAAGTAAAGATTTTTTTATCAGCAAATTTGATCATGACGGTCAGTTTTTATGGTTAAGTCGAGGAAGTAGTATCGGAAATAATCAATTAAATTCTATACAATTAGATTATCAGGGCGCACTTGTTGGAGCGGGTAGCTTTAGCGGTTTACTTAATATTCAAAATCAACAAATTTCTGCTTTTCAAAATGAAGATTTTTTCATTGGCAGGTGGGCAAATGACGGTTCTTTGATATGGGTAAATTCAGGTCAGTCTACGGGTAACTCAGTAGCAAAAGATATCCGGATTAATACGTTAAATAATCGTATTGCAATTGCCGGACACTATGAAGGCTCGTTAGAAATTAACAACAATCAATTATTATCAAATGGATCAGCTGATATATTTTTTACTGAAATAAGTTCTACCGGACAATTTTTAAATGCCCGCTCTTTTGGCGGACAGAATTCTGATAGGGCTTTAACTGTGACATATGATAATGCCGGATATTTGTATCTTGGCGGCTATTTTACAAATTCAGTTAATTTCGACCAGGTACAATTAACAAATCCCGGAAACAGAACTGCCTTCATCAGTAGTTTTGATTTAGATAAAAATACGTTTTGGGCAAAAAAAATTCCTGTCACGGGATTTTCAGAAATCAATAATTCAGTTATAGTAAACGACACTTTGTTAGTTAGCGGTACATTTACAGGCTCACTGGATTTTAATAATAATACTTTTCAGTCTCAGGGTAGTAATGATGGCTTTATTGCTGCCTATGACTTAAATGGCAATGAACTATGGTTGAAACAGATAAAGTCTGCTAATAATATTCAATTAGGGAATGCCAGAAAAAAAGATAATGGCAGTTTTGTTTTGACGGGTAATTTTTCCGGGAATATCCTCTATGAAAACAGAGAATTGAATGTAAGTGCAGGAAATTACGGATTATTTTTCTTAGAAACAGATGCTAAAGGGAATATAAAATATTTTTTCAATAGCTATTCCAACAGTCAAATTACAGGAAATGATATTTTTTCCAACGATTATAAATTCTTTTTAACAGGAAACTTTAAGGGCAATTCTTTTTGGGGAACAAATACTGCCAGCTCAAGCGGAAAAGAAAATATCTTTTTTTCTAAGTTCAATTTAAATATTATCAGCTCAACAGATGATAGAAAGATGGAAATCTTTTCAGAATTAAGTATTCAAAATGGGATTTTACATCTTAAAACTGAAAAACATCTCCAAAACATTAATATCTCTGTCTATAATTTACTTGGACAAAGTATCTTCAAAACTAATCTGGCAGAAGTATTGCAATATGCACAAGTACCATTGGATATAAAAGCTTCGCCAAACTATATGCTTATTACCATCACAGACAGCAA
>REEL01000047.1 GCA_007695095.1 Chitinophagaceae bacterium
TCAGGATGGTTCGATAGAGAGGTATGTCCAACGGCACCTCCATGTGACAAACTTCTCTGTTAAACCTGAAATGCTTCGGGCAATTATCTTAAATAAACCACGAACTCAAACAGTTTAAGGCTTGTTATATAATTAGATTCACGTGATAAACCTGAACAAAAAAACAGAGGACTCAAGATGAATTTAAAAGAGAAAACACAAAAAGAACTGGAAGAGAAAGTTGAAGCGCTTGAAAATCTTATAGCGCGAAGGGGAGTGGGCTCCGATTACCTGGAAAAGGCCGAACGTATTCAAAGAGATTTGAACATTGCGTTGGTACTCGGTACTGCTACTGTGATTTTGGGGGTTACCGCCTTGGCCGTCTATAAGTTTAAGGGTGAGTGAAGGGCAGGAATTATTAACTGCCTATTATTTTTGGTAGGAAATTGAAGATTTTAGAATTTTACGTTGAAACTTTTCTACTAACTGAGTTTCGTTTTCGTAGTGATACGTATCAAGTAATCAACTGTTTTTTTAAAGTCTTTTAACATCCCACATTATGATTGTTCTGTTCCCTGTGTCTGATTAAATATAATTGGTTTTATTGGGACTAATAATCGTGGAATTATATGAGCAAGCTCATAAGTTACGCTTCTTTGTTCGCTCAGGTCAGAAACTATAAATTTTGAAATGTGAGCTAATGTAATAAACGTTTCTGTAGTGTCTATGCTCATTGGTTTACCAAATTCAAAAAGCAAAGGTAAATAACCAAATTTTATAAGCTCATCTCGAATCTGATATAATATTTTTATCCTTTCATCGGAAAAGTTTCCTAGAATAAGTACTGCCTTTTTTACTACAGTATCTATAACCTCTCGAATCTCAGAATTATTAATCAACAAATAAATAAATTGAGCAACTTTCAAATTATCAATTATTTTTGCGCCTTCTAAGTTTTAATCCGTAAAATCTACTACATCTAGGTTTAAACTTATCATTTCTTGATCTGAAAAATCACAATCTCCCGCAGAATCACCTTTAAGATTCAAGCAAGCTAAATTATTGTTCTTAAGGTTTTTTACCCCATTAATACAGCAATTGAGAAATCATACCCTGAATATTTTTTAAACATTGCTTTACTGCCGAAAGATGGAGGGCATAAAATTTTGCAATAAGATCTGTAATATCAATCCCTGAAAGATCAGGTAAGATTTTAGAGTTATTTATTCTCCAAGAATTCCACGCACCTTTTCCTTGTTTTAATATTTTTAAGTGATTTTCATTTTTTTATTAAAAAAAGATCAGCATCAAAAAACTAATCAGAGAGAAAGAGATTAAAATAGAGAGGGGTAGGGATGGGTAAAAATAGTAGTCTTGTTACTCTGTTCTTGATTTTCAAAAAAGTTCAAAAGAGAATGTAATCGATTTAGATGTTGAAAAAATATTTCACTTACATAGTATTCATTATTTTTTGTAACAAAGCAATGAGATTAAACTCTTTAAGAGTAATAAATACGTTTTGAAAATTGAAAGCTTTTTTTAGTGTAACTCACAAATGTAAATAACTACGCTGTTAATGAAATGGCTATATCCCCCCGTTTAAACATATATTCATTCTTATATAATTATATTAAAATATCATGACTTTATATTAAGATTTACATAAAAAAGTCATGGGATTAGGTTATTGCCTTTGTACCCTAAAATGGATTTACCAAAAACTACTAACTAACCTAAATACAATTAAAATTTAATATGAAAAGACTTACTATTCTAATGACTCTATTCTTTGCTGGAAGTATAGCATATGGGCAAAGTGTAAATTCACCCACTTATGATAATGAAGGCTTTTTTGCTAATGCTTCGCTACTTGGAGCAGCATGGACTCTTGATGACGTTGATATAGATGCACAAAGTGGTGCCGGTTTTGGTGTTAAGCTTGGGTATAATTTCAATACCAATTTTGGGTTATTTGCTTCTTTTGATGCTTCAAATATAAATCCGGATAACGGTGAGAACTATTTATTGGGTCATTTTGATATTGGTGGGCAAGGAATATTCCGTTCCGCCAGCGATAGGGTAAGACCTTTTATAAAGGCTTCTTTTGTAGGTATGTCTGCTCAAGATGATGATATAGAAATAAATGGCGGCGGTTTCGGTTTAGGAGCTGGCCTATATATTTCGCTAACAGAAAAATTGGGTTTTAATGTAAATTACACCCATAGTTGGATAAATATATCAGAAGTAAAAATAGGTTCACAAACTTTTGATGTAGAAGAGAATGCAACTACAGGTAGATTTTCTTTGGGTTTAACATATCACTTCTAGTGTCCTGTTGAATAAACTGATTTTCGACGAATAATATTTTCACTCCAATCTAATTTATAAACCAAAAAAAACAAATGAAAAAGGTACTAACATCAATTGCAGCGCTATCGATAATTCTATTTTTTACACAATCTTGCGGTACCATAATTCACGGCTCAACACAGGAAGTTGGATTCAGCAGCAGCCCAACTAATGCAAGTGTTACGATTAATGGCCAGAATCTGGGTAGTACTCCCATGATTGCAGATTTAAAAAGAAAAGATAACCATATGGTCAGATTTGAACTGGATGGTTATCAGCCCTATGAAACCAATTTAACCCGAAGCACCAGTGGCTGGGTTTGGGGGAATATTGTGTTTGGAGGCCTCATCGGTCTGGTAGTTGATGCATCAGCTGGTGGAATGTATAAATTAACTCCTGAACAGATTACTGCTGAGATGCGATCACCTCAGGCTAGTAATTCCAAAACAGAAGATGCATTATTCATTGCAATTGTAATGGAGCCAGATCCATCATGGGAAAAAGTAGGTTCTCTTATAAAAGCTGAATAAAGGTAAGTTTGTTCCTCAATTGTTTTACAGCGTATAATTAAAAACCCTTTTCTGTACTCAGTTAAGGGTTTTTTTAATTCGGTAGCTTGAACTCTCTGTAGAACTTTTCTTTTTACGCCTGAAAATGGTGCTTTAAGAAGGGGGGTACTTTCGAATGAAATCATAAAGTTCCTCTATGTGAAAATGAATAAAGAAGGAGGGACTATTATTAATAACTTTCCCGGGTCTCCAAATTGTTTTGGGAAAGTCTGGTTAATCCGCATCTGATTCCATCTTTCTTTGCCTCGGGAGGGGTACGTACAGAACGCCCTTTAATGCCCCAAATCTCTCTCTCTCTCTCTCTCTCTTTTGCTCTCTCTAGAAAGCAACGGTTGACAGCGGAGTTTCGGTCATCAGTTTCCACATGGGCAGCAGCGGCGCTTCGTTGGTTTGCGGATCTTCGCGGTATGCCTCGAATTGGGCAATGGGAATGAGTGAGGTCAT
>REEL01000048.1 GCA_007695095.1 Chitinophagaceae bacterium
GCCCTGAAAGGGCGATTTATACTCCAACATTGGGCGACAGCCCGATGTTAAGCTATAGAGATAAAGCTCTAGCCCTGAAAGGGCGGTATAGTAGTCAAAGTTAAATTAAGTTAAATATAAAGAAAAATCCTTAAATCTCTCGTGAAAAATTATTAAAATTCGTAAGCTTTCAAAATTCATAATAGGAAAAACTATGTTAGTAGCAGCTACGATCAAAGACATTATAACATTTTTTTTACTATATCCTTACCAAAATTTAATGCTTTAAACTTTTATTTTTATTTTTATTCAAATTATACATCAAAACACTTATAGTTTTCCTTGATTATGGAGAATATTTCATTTCATATTTTTATTTATATTATTCTATTTGGGGTTATTGTCTTATTAATTATTAGCTTTATTAGTCTACTAAACTCTGAGCAAAACAAAAGAAAAAAATTGCTCAACGAGAAAAGAAAAATGATCAATCAGATTAGTGAGTTGAATAAAACAAAAGCCTTAATAGAAACAGAGCACTTGAAGTTTCAGTTAAAACCACATACCCTCATCAATATCCTCTCTAATTTGAAAGTAATTGCCGGAAAACTCAACAAAGGGATGGATATTTTATCAGATACACTTGATTACATTTTGTACCAGGGCAATACACATTTGGTCAGTGTAGAGGATGAAATCAACTTTATCAGAAAGTATTTGAAATTGAATAATATTTTTACCACTTCCATAGATGCTATCAAAATTGATACAAGCAATATAGACATGAATTCAACTTTTTATCGTGAAAATTGCATTCCACATTTAATCACCGGATACTTTCTGGAAAATGCATTTAAGCACGGCGATACTGAACACCCGGATTTTTTAAATGTAAGAATTATACTGACGGATACATTTTTTGAAATGATAGTCACCAATCGTACCAAAAGACAGATTATGCATTCCAACAATGGTGGTCTCGGCTTAGTAAATATGCGCAAAAGACTTGATTTGCTGTTAAAAGATAAGTATGAAATGCAAAGCCGACAAAATGGAACGGCTTTTCACTCAACACTAAAAATAAATTTTGAACAAAAAACTGCCAATACAAAGACTTAATTATCATATCAACTTCAAAGCTGTAGAAAACTATGGGGAAATTAAAAGTAGCCATCTTAGAGGATAATAAAGAACTGCTAAAAGATCTGAAAGAAAATTTAGACGAAACCAATTTGGTTGAAGTCGTTGCCTGGGCTTCAAAATCTGAGGAGCTTCTGGAAAAAGTAAAAAATGCTCAACCCGAAGCTTTAATACTTGACATTGAGTTGATAGGTGACAGCATGAGCGGTTTGGATGTTGCTCAAAGACTCGATTTACCTGTTTTGTTTGTAAGCGGTAAAACTAAAGATTACTATCGCGGTATTGAAGATTTAAATATCAGTTCAGCCAAAGTAATAGAACATATCACAAAGCCAATAACATTAGATAAATTAAAAAAAATACTGCCCAAGTTTATCAAATCTATACAGGTACATGAAAAGTTAGAGTACGTATTTTTAAATTTTGAAGGAGAACGAAACAGAACCAGGGTTCCGATTGATTCTATAGTTTGTCTTGAAACCGATACCGGAAGTAGTGGAAAGTCTAACAATAAAACTATTTACTTTACTGACCGCAAACCGAAAAAATTAATTGATTTTTCTTTCACTAAGATGCCTGAAGTTGGCTTTGATGAAACGATATTTATCAAACCTCATCAATCATATCGTGTAAATGTCTCTAAGATTATATATTCAAATAGAAAAACTAACGAGTTAGGAGTACAAGTGTGCGATGAATCAGAAAAGATTGATGATAAAGTAATTCCTATATCTGAAAACTTCAGGAAACACGTGCCTAATCTATAGTTCCGCTCTTATTACCCGGTAAAACCGGTTTTCCATGATAAAAATCCGCTCTTATTACTCTAACAGGGTTTACATTACCCGTAATTAGAGTGCCCTCAAAATCATGCTGACATTTGCTTCATAACCAAAAATTATAAGCAAATGATACCATCAGTAAATTTTCATTTATGGGAACCGTGCAACATGCGTTGCAAATTTTGTTTCGCAACATTTCAGGATGTTAAAAACAGTATTCTTCCAAAAGGACACTTACCAAAAGAGCAATCTCTGGAGGTTGTGGAACAATTAGCAGAAATTGGATTTGAAAAAATCACCTTCGCCGGTGGAGAGCCAACACTTTGCCCCTGGCTGCCGGATTTAATCAAAACAGCCAAAGAGTTTGGTATGACTACCATGATAGTAACTAATGGTAGTAAACTCTCTGAGATATTTCTACAAGAAAACAAAAACTATCTCGACTGGATTGCTATCAGCATTGATAGTTTAAATCCGGAAACAAACCTCCGGGCAGGCAGAGCCATTACCGGCAAAAAAACTTTGTCTATTGACGATTACAAAATCTTAGTAGATCGTGTAAAAAAGTATGGCTACGGACTCAAAATCAATACTGTTGTCCATCGCTTAAACCATGCTGAAGACATGAGTGAGTTTATCGATTACGCAAAACCAAAACGCTGGAAAATCTTTCAGGTGTTGCCAATTAGCGGGCAAAACGATAATAAGATTGACGATTTAAAAATTGGAGGTAAACAATTCCTGAAATTTGTAGAACGCCATAAAGAATTACAAAAAAATACTGTCATTATTCCAGAATCAAATGATGATATGAAAGGGTCTTACGCAATGGTAGACCCGGCCGGGAGATTTTATGACAATGCAAAAGGCAAGCACAATTATAGCAGACCGATATTAGATATAGGTGCAAGATTAGCTATTCAGCAAGTGAATTATGACTTTACAAAATTTGTGGAAAGAGGCGGAATTTACAAATGGAAAAGGCTATCTGAATTTCCGGTAAAAATAACACTTTCCGGTAAAGTTGCCTCAGGCAAAACCACCATTGGTAAACTACTCGCAAAAAAGCTGAATTACAAATTTGTTTCAATCGGTAATAAAACAAGAGAATTTGCTGAAAAACAAGGGCTTGATATAGTTAGTTTTCAAAATCATTGCCTTCAAAACCCGGAAATTGATAAGCAAATCGACAAAACATTTTCTAAAGAATGTAATGAGGAAAAGAATCTGATTATTGACTACCGGCTTGGGTTTTTATTCATTCGAAATGCCTTCCACATTTTCATCAAAATATCTGATGAGGCAGCTATTCAACGCCTGAAAAATGCAAACAGGCAAAAGGAAACCCACCATACGGTCAAACTTCGCAATTACAAATTCAGTCAACAATTCTTCGAGGTTTATGGAATTGATTACACAGCAGAAAAAAACTATGATCTGATTATAGATGCAGACAACTTCAGTAGCCCGGACGAAATAGCAGACTTTATTCTTAACACTATAAATGAGCAGCTATGAATAAAATATTAGAGTTTATTAAATCAAACCATTTCATGCTCCGGCAGTGGGACCGAAAGATTGAAGACAAGATACTTTATAAAATACTGCCACATGCTAAGTCAACGAATTATGAGAAAGAAGTAGTAATTGTTAAGCCTAATTTTTTAAAGAAATTAAATCTCATAAAAGACAACCACAGCCTTGTGCTTATTAAAAAAAAGAGATTACTACTTACAATTTTTTGGTGTAAAAACTACAGCTGCTATCTAAATAAAGATAAAGATACATATTATCAAGAACTTGATCATAAGTCACTCAAAAAGTAAACACATTATTAACATTAAAATTTTTAACTATGAAAAAGAAAACAAAAATCACATCCACAGCAGTAAATCGGGTAAAAAGTATAACCGCCAAAAAAAATGGAGGAAAAGTACCCAAACAAAGCTTTGCTGCAAGACTTGAATCAGCGATGAAACGCAAAAAGAACAATTAATTATCATTTTTTTAACCCTTAATTTTTTAATCATGAACACTTTAATTAAAAATCAAATTGGCATACTGCCGGAAATTCAAAAGCTTGATCTGGAAAGAATCAAGTGGAAACTAAGAGACACCGAAGAAGGTGAAAGTTGGACACATGAACTATGTGACAAAGCAGAAACCGAGTACAAAAAGTTTTTAACGATGGTGAAGCTTTATCCAAAAAAGTCAATAGTTCCCAACAAGCTTATGGACAAAATGTGGCATCAGCACATTTTAGACACCAGAGCTTACAGAAGGGATACAAAACAGGCTTTAGGCCGATTTCTTGACCATTATCCATACTTCGGTATGCACGGAGAAGATGACAAGCAAAATTTGAATGACGCATTTGAAGAGACAAAAGTTATCTACGAAAATCTCTTTGAAACTGAAATGTCAGAAGCCTTTGTCTCAAGATGTACAGATCACCCATGTCATGCACCATCAAGTTGCGCATGTAGAGCTCCGGGAGCTTGTAAATAATTTTTAACCAAAACCCGTGCTGTCCTTTTTGACAGCACGGGTTTAAATACCCAAAACACAAAAAACTTTTTGTAAAAATTTACACTATCACACCATGAAACATTTAATTCCGAAATTCTATAATATGACCGTATATGAAAAAATTCGGGCAATCCGCATAAGCAAAGACTACAAACAAAGCTATGTGGCCTACTGCCTGAATATAGATTCCGCTAATTATGGAAGAATGGAACGTGGTGAAACAAAAATTACAATTGACAGACTGGAAGCAATTGCAAAAATTTTCGAAATAAATATGCTGGATTTATTATGTGAGGAGCACACAGAATTTCAACCTACAGAAAAAGAAATTTTGAGTGAAATGAAAAAAAACTTAAACCTAATTTTAGATGAATTGAAACACATCAAAAACGACCTTAATCAGCTTAAATAGGTTTTTATTTTAGAAAGTTAAATTCAATAATTATTCTTTTCGGTAAACTCGTTCTCCATTACCAAACAAGAATAATTCTCAACAAAAAACTATTCAAATCCCTCCCTTTTCAACCTTTTTTTGATAAAAACGATAACACTTTGTTGCCGTTTTGCTTTAATCTATTACAGCAATCTTTTCAATTATAAAGTTATTGAAGTCCTAAGGCAGTTTTAAGTTTTTTATCTACCATATTACTTTCTTTTATAACTGCTATCCGGCCATAGCAGCTGTTATCTATTTATAATCCGTTTCGATTACTTTTCTTATACCTTCTTTATAAGGAGTTGGTTTAAAATTAAATTTCTCCTCAAATTTACTACTGTCAAAAACATAGTCACGGTCGTATTGATATAACATTTCCAATGATTCTTTCATTACCGGAACAAACAGACCTATCAATCGAACCATAAACCTTGATGCAAGGCGATAATTTGGTTTGGTATTCATTTCTCCCGCTATTGCTTCTACCCATTCTTTTCCGGTCATAGGGTTTGGGGCGGTTGGAAGGTGCCAAATCTGACCATAAGCATCATCAGTATTTCCCAATAAGGCAGTTGCTTTACCCGCATCCGGAGTGAAAGTAAAAGAGTGTTTAACTTTATCACTCATCAGCCAATTTGCGGTTTTTCCGGCACTTAATGGCTTAAAAACCGTCTCCGTCAATAGGCTGGTGTTTTGAATAGAAGGACCATAAAAATCAGCAGAACGAGCAATCAGGGCTTGAATTTTTCCGGACTTTACTTTATCCATAATCATTTGAGCAATTTCTGCTCTAACAGCGCCTTTTTTGCTAGGTGGATTTACAGATGTATTCTCTGTCATTGGATTGAGACTATCCTTATCATACATATAGACATTGTCAAAGAAAACTATTTTACATCCTTCTGCTTCACAAGCAGCCAAAAGATAGCTGATAAACTTTGGCCATTTTTCTTTCCACTCTTTGTGACTATACGAAAACCCAACTGTTACATAAACAATGCCTGAACCTTTAATTGCATTAGTTAACTCCTCCTGATTTAGCAAATCAGCTGAAAAAAGAGTGTCCGTATCATTGACTTTTTTCGGATTTCGACTAACTAATCGTATTTCGTTTGTGTATTCTTTTAGCGCTTTTGCTAATTCAATTCCAATTGCTCCACCTGATCCTAAGATTGTTTGCATAATTATTTACTGTTAAATATTGTTAAGGAGGTTCACCAAAAAAACATTTTATTTTCAACTAAAAGTAGACATTTTATTTGAATATAAGTTTTCATTTTTATGAAAAATCATACCGTATATCTTTCGGTCCAGCTTTGGGGAAAGCTGAGTTTATTGCCATAAAAAAATCGAATCAACTGACCATGATGCTGAATCTCATGCTCTAATAAGTTGAGTAGCAAATCAAGTTGATTTTCATTTAAATCGGTTTTGTTTACAAAATCCATACTGTCCTTAGCGCTATTATTAAGACATTTTAGCACTTTATCCTTAGAAGTAGTATCATCCAGAGAACAGGAAAACCCCATCCAGCCATTGTTGACAATTGCTTTTAAATAACTTTCTCTGGCTCCTATGATGCAATAAAATTGGTCTCCAATGGTATTAGAAGGCAGATCTTTTAGTTTTAATTTTAAATCTTCAGAGCGAATAACATCTGCCAGTTCAAAAGTTAAATTGAAAGCTTTGTGTAAATGTTCAATTATTAATTTCATGGATTTACTCTTTTGGGGTTTTATGAAGAAAATACTATGGCTCACCAACTAATCTTTTTTTTCAACTCCAACCCGGCCTCAGCTTCCCGCTCACCTTCAATCTTCAAGTATTAAAACTAATGTATTTTGAACAAA
>REEL01000049.1 GCA_007695095.1 Chitinophagaceae bacterium
CACAATAATCATCCGGTTGAACTACATAATAACGAACTTTTTATACAGCGACTTAACTATATACATCAAAACCCGGTACGAGCCGGATTGGTAGCAGAACCTGAACATTATTTATATAGCAGTGCTTCTAATTATGCCGGTATACTTAGTTTGCTTGATGTAGAATGCGTATTTTAATTCAGAATTACGTCTAATTTCTTGTCCGGTAGCGGGGGCGTTACGGACAGGCTGTTGCTATGGATAGGAAGGGGATTTAAGGTATGAGAAGCAAGCGAGACGCTCTTTTAGTTATAGGAGTTTTAAAAAGCAAAGTACCAATTAAGCACTTTTAGAATACTTTATATAAAAAACCCGTGCCACCTCATAGATTAGTGGCACGGGTGTAGAAAATAATTATCTTATAACCAGTTTCCTGTAAGATTTTTCTTCATCATTTTCGAGCATTACGATATAGATACCGGCATTTAATTCAGACACATCAATGGTATTGTTTTCAATATTTATTTGCGAATGAAGTATTACATTACCAATATTGTTAAAGATTGTAAGTTGATAATCTCTGTCTAAATCTAAAAATGCAATTTTCTCGCTTGCCGGGTTCGGAAACATCTGCCATTTTACTACACTTTGCATATTTTCATTGCAATTAGCTGTGATAACATTAAATGTTTCACTTGAACCGTCAAAGTCATACTGTACAAGCTTGTAATAAGCCAGTTTACCTTTCGATTCATAATCAAGATATGAATAATAGTTTTGCGTTAAGCTGTTCCCGGCACCTTCCAGTTCAGCTATTAATTCAAATTTTAAACCATCGTATGATCTGTATAAATGAAATTTTTCATTATCAATTTCCAGATAAGTAATCCAGTTAATTAAATTTTCATCATTTTGACAAATGCTTGTAAACGCTTTTAATTCAACCGGTAATGTGGTTGCATTTTCTTCTCCACCCCACCAGGAGAATCCGGTTATTCCCTGTACAAAAACCGATTTCAGATTGCCTTTTATAAAACTTTGTACCGGCAATGGATAATCCCAGTCCTCATCATTTTTATTGTATCGAATCATAGAAATATTATTTGCACCGGCAGGTGGAACTTCGTTTTGCCTGAATCCAAAATTTACATTCACATTATATGTACCGGAAGGCTGATCGCTGCTTAGGTACCAATGCCTTGGCACTCTCTTATGCGGGTTGGGCATTTTATCTACTTTTTCCGCTCCTTGTGGCCAATATGTAGAATCAGACAAATCAATTGCTTTATAACTTGAAACACCTACTATACCGATATTCCCGGAATTCAAATTCATGATTACAGGGATATAATGCCCGGATGCATTTCCTAAAGGAAAAATATAATCTTCACCTGTTGCGGTTTCAATACTTCTGAGAAATGCTCCAGAACCATCCTGACTTTCACTTAATACATGCCCTGAACCTGAATGTACAACTGCGTCTATATCATTATTGAAGACTGTAAACTTGTGCTCACCCAAATCTAATTTTGCATCGTTTAGAGTAAAAATGCCTGTTTCTGATGTTGAAACATCTGAAAGTAACTCAACTACTGTGGAGTTTCCTTCTATTACTAAATTATGAAAATTTTCTGTTCCTGAATTATTGAAAATTGTCTGAACAGTATTTCCATTAAAGAAGACAGTTCCTGCATTCGGAATAAAAGTACCATAGTTATTCCAGTTACCTTTTACTGTAAGCGCCCTTTCCCCTACAGTATTTTCAATTGACAAAATTGCGTCTTCTTCTATCGTAATGTGATTACAAATTGCCGGTAAATCTGCAGAAGCATCTGTTGTAACTTCAGGCAGGTTATGAATGCACTCCTGTGTTTTTTTAATGATTACATTATTGTTTTCACCAGGTGGCGTTTTAGTGAGTTCAAAACTAGAACCATCCCAAATCACCCAGTTATTCTCTCCTGACCATATTGAATCCCCAATATTTCCCAGCCATAAATAATCGCCTACGGCTATATTTGAGGTATCAGGAGGTAACATCACATTGACTGTTGCAGTATTTGATAAAAGATTTCTGCAAGATGTTTGAGGAAGCTTTAAGGCCTCAACTGTAAAAGTTTCTGTTTCTGATAAACGAACTGTTGCAAGTATAATATCGGAACCTGTTCCCAATACAGAAGAACCTTTTACATTTTCACTCCCGCTATCCATGATGGTATAAATCACCAGAGATTGAGAATTGAGCAATTCAATCTGTGCATGTGCATTCAAACAAGTGCTGTCACCAATAACATTGAGAATCAGACTTGTTACAGGCATAGCACAATCAACAATTACGCCATTACTGTGAATGCTTTCTGCAAGTCCTGCTTCTTTTGCTGTTGCAGTGATTTCACCTCCCGCATACAAATCGTAATATGCTTCACTTAGTCCGGAAAGTGTCCAGCTTCCACCGGAAACTATAGTGCTATCCAGGAAAAATCCATCAATATAAACATATATAATCGTGCCGTCAGGAGAAGTTGAGGTACCGGTAACTTCTGTATCACCTTCCGCATAAGCTCCTGTAACTTCAGGAGCAGGACTGATTCCGGATACGATTACGATATTTGAAATTACACTTATAGATTTTTGATTTGCTAATGCGGTTGCATGGATTTCATCATTTACCGATAATGGAGACAACCCACTGATTGACCAGTTTCCATAACCATTTACAGTTGTTGAACCTGTCAATATACCATTGATATACAAATAAATTTCACTTCCTGCTTCTTCACTTAAACTTCCGCTAACTGTTGTGGTGCCTGTAGTTACCGGGTAATTTACCTG
Organism: Chitinophagaceae bacterium; assembly: GCA_007695095.1. Taxonomy (NCBI): domain Bacteria; kingdom Pseudomonadati; phylum Bacteroidota; class Chitinophagia; order Chitinophagales; family Chitinophagaceae; species Chitinophagaceae bacterium. Next base: position 2,812 of record REEL01000049.1, read on the forward strand.
AGGAGCTTTTGTAACTTCCTCCAGAACAGTTATTGCAACAGCAGATGAAAAACAGTTGTTATTTACATAGGCTCTGACACTTATAATTTGACCGGAACTAACTTCTATATCTGAAAAAGTCCAGTTGCCTCCTGTTGCAGTTGTTGACCCGGAAAGATACCCGTCCTTAAACAAATACACCGTAGCACCTGATGTAGCAGTTCCTGAAATTGAAGTCGAAGCGGGAATAAGAGTTGTTGTTGTAATTACAGGTGTTGCTGTTGTTCCTGTAGTGTTAATACAGACTGAAACTGTTTTTGGAGATTCACATTCTCCTGCAAGTTGAGCAGTAACAAAATATGTACCGTTTATCATGCAGTTTGGACCACCATTGCAATTTGCGTTTCCGTTACAATTATAAAGCCATGCATTTGAAGCATCAGTAGTTGTAGTTGTCAATAAGGTATTTGGATTGTTTGGCCCGTAAATTCTGATTGTAGTTCCGGTTGGAGCACCATCAGGCCCAAGTCCGGTTATGCCTTTTCTACCGGAACAATCTATGGAAGGAACACTGCTGCAAACAGAACCAACAATCACAAGGTTTGAAATATTTGATACTGATTTTTCCGGTGATGTTGCTGTAGCTGTTATTGAATCCCCCTGTGCAAGGCCACTAACTCCGCTAAGTTCCCAGCTTCCGGAAGAAACGCTTGTTGTTCCGGCTTCTGTCCCATTGATATAAATAGTTATGACAGTGCCATCTACTTCAGAAGAAGCTCCGGAAAATGAATTGTCCGTTGTATTTATAGGAGCATTAATGAATGGAGCAGTAGATTTTAAAGGAGGAAAACCACTTGAAGCATCTTCAATTGAGACAGCAACTGAATTAGTTATTAAATCTGTCCAGGCTTGTTCTATATTATTTCCATATAAAGCGTCATCAATACCGTTGATATCCGAAATATTCCCATTTAATGCCGGATGTGTGTTAATAACAGAATTCGCTACCATTCTTACAGGTGTTGAACTGTTAAAGCCGGGAAAATAGTTTTGAATAACAGATAGTGGAATAAAAAAATCATAGAAGTAATCAAATGTGCCACAGTTTTCTGTAAATGCTATTGAAATTTGCGAGTGATCCTGAACCGGTAAAGAAGTTTGTAAAACAGGATTAGTGATTCCATCTACATCATACAACCTGACAGCATGATTGGTAACAAGTAATATTTCCATTTCAAATCCGGGATTTCCGGGTAGATAATTAGGGTCTGCAAAATCGCCTGTATTTCCAAACAAACCGTCGGAGTCTATAAGTACACTATAGCCTTTTGAATTTGGTGCATAATTGCCCATTCTGAAACGGAAAACAAGATTAGTATCACCATCAAAAGGCACTAAGGTAAAATATGCAGAACTATAATTGTCTCCATCTGAAACAAAATCAGTAAAACCGCACGAGGGACCGGTATTGAGATCACCAACGGGTTCATCTTGCAATTGTATCATTGGTTGAAATGCTATCTCGCTTTCAGCTTCGTCATTTTCTATGAAACCATTTGAATCTGATGATATGTATCCGTCATTATTGGGGTCTAAGATTAATCGTCCGCTTTCAGATGCAGGTTTGATTATCAAACCTTTTGTCTGTGCCTTTGATTCTGAAATTATTATTAATGTGAATGCAAAAAATAGAACAAAATATAATAATTGTTTGTCAATTTGAATGTGAATTTTAGAGAAGTACATAGAGAAACCTTTTTAATTGAAATAAAATTGTTTGATGGAAATTGTTTGTTTGTCTGGTAATTATATTTTTTGATAATGCAATTGTGTGTTTTTACGGGTGGTTACCTGCCGTGTTCAATTCTTACTACAATTTAAAACTATAATATTGTTGTTAAAAAGCAATTCCTTAGGAAGAGTTAGAATTCTCTATTTCTTAATAATCAACACTTTACGATAAAAAAAAAGAGAAATTTTAAAAAGCAATAAATTGCTGAATATTAATGCAATAAATTAGGTAAACAAGAGACTTTATAATAACCCTTGGCTCTCAGTTTTTTAAATTTGAAGTCCAACTCAGATTAAAGGACAAGCTGCAAAACTACATGTGTAAAGGCATGAGCAATAATAGCAGATTCGAGGCCATTCTTCCAATACAGGTAACCAAAAATAATTCCTCCGGCCATATTTCCGGTAATTAAATAAATGACAGACATCATACTCAGAGATTCGTCCAGTTGAAAAGCAGCAGGTAAATGTCCCAAAGCAAAAACCAGTGCTGAAAGTAAAATTGCGGTCCAATAAACCGGATTGGCAAGAGATTCAGTGATTTTACTCCACAACCAAACAAGAAAAGTCATCACACCAAAGCGGGCAATGATTTCTTCACTGACACCACCATAGAGTATTTTCGTCAAAAAATGCAAATTGAAACGCTCATCTGCATGAATGAGTTTTTCAGAAATAAAGGGTGTAAATAAGGTATTGATAATTAAAATCAATATTGCAGCAACAAACCCTCCCAATAAGCCTTTTACAACAATGTTTTTGACATTAAAATCACTTTGCTTTTTCGTTACTAAAGATTTTAATACAGGAGCATGCAGATTTACTTTTTGGTGTAAGAGGGTTCCCACCAGCGAAGCTGCCAAGACAAGCAAAAAGGGATTAATCAATACCAAAAAGCGAAGCAATTCAGGAGAAATTTCTTCAGGCAGTTCAACTGCCATGCCGGCTAAATCTAAATCTGACAAAAGCAGGGAAGCTACACCGGCAAGGCCGAGTATGAAAATGATTAGAAAAAATTTAAAATTAAACTTCTGCATCTCTAAAATTCTAAAGTTTACGGACAATTTTCATTAAAGCCTGAAAAGCAAGTTGTGGCTTGGCAGACTGATTGATTGTGCCTGTAAGATAAACATCTTTTTCGGGAATATGAAATGCTACTGTACCTACTGACCCACAATGTCCGATAATTTGAGGAACATGTTGGAAGGGAGCTAAAATCCACGGGATGTAAAACATTTGCAAGCCCATGCCATATTTAAAAGGGAAAAATATTTTCCGCCAGTCTTGCATTTCTTCAAGTTGTTTTTTCGGGAAAAGTCCGCCCCCCAAGTAAGCTTTGATAAATTTCATTAAATCGGCTGTTGTAGATGCAATATCATAAAGGGATGTATGAAAAAAGTTTTGCAGCTTTAAATTAGTTTGTTGAAATCTGACAGGAATGATGCGATAATAATTATCATTTTGAATAATAAAGCTGTCTGACATTCCAAGTTCCTGCATCATCCGGTTAATTTCATTATCTACTGAATAACCGGTAATGACAGAAACAACTTCAGCCAACAAGTGGTAGTTTGTATTTGTATAATTAGCCTTTCTTTTTTCTCCCGGCTTGAATTTTGGCTGCATCTCTCTCACATACTGCATTGCTTTATGAGTAGGAATTGCTAAATCGTGACCTTCTTTTAAAGTATCCATTAAGGTGTTATTATCCGGCATTTTATCAATTAGATAGCAAGGCAAACCGGAAGTATGTGAAAGCAAATGCCTGATAGTAATTTGCTCTGTATAGTCAATCCCCTTAAACACATGAATCCCCTGTATGAGTTGATGCGGTAAATATTCTTTAATGTAATCATCCAAATTGAGTTTGGTTTGTGCTTTGAGTTGAAAAATCAATGCTGCTACAAACAGCTTATTGATACTGGCAATATAAAAGGGCTTTTCCTCGAAAATAGTTGAAGATGCAGCCGATAAAATCGTTTTTCCATCGGCTGTTTCTATCCTGAATGCTGCTTCATGAATCGATTTTTTCGCAGCTAAATCATTTGTGATTTTCTGAAGTGCATCCTGAGTGATTTTCATTGTTTTTCGATTTTTATTTTACTTGCAATTTCTTAAAAAAATCTGTTCTGCCACCCTGACTCCATTCAATGCCCATAACCTTTCCTGCCTCATCTGTCACAAAATTAAAACTTAAATCAGCATTCTTTAAAAAAAACGAATTTCTTTCA
>REEL01000050.1 GCA_007695095.1 Chitinophagaceae bacterium
CTATTACAATCCCAGTCCCCCAACATGTCCGTAGCCGGCCAGGTAATCATATCCGGTGCCATCGGCGGCACCGCCGAAGCCCTGGGTGGCGGCAAATTCGCCAACGGCGCCGTTACAGGGGCCTATGTGATGATGTTTAATCATTTGATGAATGAGACTACAAAAAGTTCGGGGGATACACCAAATTACTCAGAACTGCAATTTTACGAGGAAAGTTTTCAGGGAAGTCGGATTAGATTACCTGGCGTTGGGAGTGCCGGAGGGTTTTTTTATATATTATCCGGAAAAGTATTTCAAAGTGATGATGGTAGTTGGTATGTTTATGCTTCAACTTCAGCTTTTGCCCCTGCTTCCGAGAAAATGGCGACCTCGATAACATATTTAACTTCCATAACAATTTTTGAAAATGGCAATGAATTATATAGGGGGAATTTGCAAATCTGGCCAGATTCAGGTCCAAGGTATAGTTCAGGGAAAAATAATCATACCAATATTGGATGGGGTTATATGCCCTTGCCATCATCAGGCAATAATATTGGTGTTGAGATAAAAATTTATTATAGGACCTACAAATGGCTGCATGGAAATGCTTACCCAAGAACTCCTTTTATTTATAGAATTGATTTTTGACACATGAAAAACTACTTAACAATCTTAATTATGTTATCAGGGTTAATTTCTTGTAAATATGATAAAACCCCGGAAGGCAATAATTACTCAGACAAAAAAGAAAATGCAAAGAAAGAATTTTCAAAGCAAGATAATCAGACTCCCTTAAAGATATTTTCTGATGAGCTTATTGATCTTGACAATCAAGCAACTTTGCTTACTTACAGAGGAGATAAAGAAAGTTACTATGACGCTTTAGAATTACTTAATAAAGCAATTCAACTTGATTCAACATTTTTCTATGCATATGAAACTAAAGCATATATATACACTAAGCTTGGAAAATATGATGAGGCTATTGAGATTTATGAGCAAATAGCAAAGGAAGTTAAGAACTACCAAATTGAAGTTTATTCAATCTTGGGAAAACTTTATGATAAGTTTGGGGAAAAAACTTTAGCAATAAACAATTATGAAAAAACAGTTGAGTTTTATCATGAACAATATAAAAGAACAGGTAAAGTTTTTTACCTGGTTTATATGGCTCATTACACATTTATAATGGACCAAGAGAAAGGATTAGAGATAATAGATTCTTTGATTGAAGCTTATCCTTTGGATAAAGATCTTCCAATGTACAGGCAATACAAATTCATAGAGTACAACCATCAGAAAGTTTTGGATAATTTATAAGGAAAGGGAAATATATTGGTTTAAAACCCTGTTAGCTGAACAATCTAATTGATAGGCTTTCAAAAGTAAAAATAATAAAGAGCTTTGAATCGGCAAAAAACGACCTAAGGTGATCTTTATAACGAGGATTGGAGACCTCCCCAGCCAATAAAACTCCTGTCCGGCAATGCTACCTGCGTGTAAAGCAGATATGCCGGTAAACAGATCCCGATGAAAGAAAACACCAAACCTTCCCTGTGTATGCCGGGCTTGACCGGCATCCGGATTTAATACATATGATCCGGTAGGGACAGGGCTTGACCTGTCCGCTGCAGATTGTTTATTAACTCCGCTGAACCCCTGCAGCCGGTTGCAATTCCGGGACAGGCCGAGTCCTGTCCCTACCCTGCTGCGGATTAATTGAAACGGCCGGAGATAAAAACCCAAGTGTGGTAAATCCCATAAATTAAAAAATTTTATATATTGCAGGGGCAAATCGTTCTTTGAATGCCGGGGCCATCGGCGGCACCGCCGAAGCCCTGGGTGGCGGCAAATTCGCCAACGGCGCCGTTACAGGGGCGTATGTGATGATGTTTAATCATGTTCAAAGCCAACAAAGGGAAAGAGCAAGACAAGAATTGCAAAAGAAAATAAAAAATGTAACTATAGCAGAACGAAATAGAGCGATTAGAAACAAAGCCCTTTTAGAGTTATATAAAAACACACCAAGTAGTAGTGCCGATGGTTATCTCCAATACAATATTAATGTTGACTTTGATGTTGATGGTTTACGCTATGGCAGATGGGAAGTTTTCGAAAATGTAAGTTTAAACATAGGTGATGAAACTATTCATATGGATGTTCATTACAGGAGATCAAGATTAAGCAGTGTTACAGACATTAATTGGTTTAAAAATCAACCTGCAAGTTATGTGAGTCCAGGGGGTCCGCGTATAACTGGTTATTTGATTGAATTTAGAAATCAGGGAAATGTAACGCTCAGTCTAATAAGATTTCAAAATTATCAACAATTTGAATTATTTAGGAATTATTTGTCAGGAGATTAACCCTCTTGTAATAAGGTTAATTTCAATATGTAAGATAAAAGTATTATGCACAAAAAAACTATCACAATTTTATTGTTTGTTATAATTGCTTCCTTTTCTTATTATTTTTTTGGAATTATTAAAAAAAGCAATTTTTACAAATCTGATGAAGGCATCTCTGCAATGACAATAGCTTTTAGCTATCTTGGTCATTATGTTACCCAATATTCCAATATTCCTGAAACCAGACAGTATTTTGATTATCTAGCAGAAATCTCACAACTGGAAAATGAGATCTTTCCAGAAAATTTTCATAAGTCCCTATTGAATCTTAATCCATCAGATTTTGAATTTACCACAGATTATATTTACATCTATATTTGGCTTTTTTCGGAACCAGATAAGAATAAGGATACATTGTATTTACAGGATTTATCTTTATGGGACTTTTTATTTAGAAGAAGCATGCTTGTGGCTCAGTATTCTTATCCCAGCCCGTGCCGACCGAATATGATTTATATTGAAAAGAACCATAAATCGTTTCAAAACAAGGATTTATACAATAAGCTATTTGACATCATTAGTGAAATCATGCATTTCCAAAAGAATGAAAACACGGGTTACGAATTATTTTCCCTTTGTTGTTTCCATATTTTTTTTGAAGAAGACAAAATCATGATTGAAAACTATTATACATTCCTTGATGATCAGTGCAAGCTTGATAAAAATCTGAAAAAAGAAATTCTGTCAAGACTCAGTTTTTTACAAGAGCAATTTTCTGATTATGATTTTTATATTCAGTTTTATATAGACAGAAATCGTTAAATAGGAGGAATACAGCATATCCAAGTCTTGGGGGCAGTGAGGCATTAAATATTATATGGTTGAGTTTAGAAATAGGTTTAATCGAAACCAAGCCCCCATGCGCACCTCCATTACAAAACTTTAGCCCTGGGGGTTTGGCTCCGTCTCCCTTTATCTGGAACTGGTGATTGAATAATTTATACAACCTTATATGTGTGCAATATGAAATACTTTGATTATATCCTTTTCCTTTCTTTTCACGAATACAAAAGAGGAAATAAAGAAACTTTCGGAGCTTTTACAATTTCAGCATTATGGTTGGCTTTTTTACAACCTTTATGGCTTTTCATATTGTTATCTCCTTTTGAATTTATAATGAATCAGCAATTAATGATTGGAGTACAGACACCCATAGGATTTGCTTTATACATCATTTTATTCGCAGGGTTCAATATTATTTACTTAAACACAAATAATCGAAAGCAAAATTCTTGGAGTTTAAAAGGTTTTAACATGAGTGCTATACCTCCAGCAATTATTGGTGCTGTATTTAGCTATAGTGTTTATCAGTTTGAAGTTAATCGGCAAATGCATATACGGATGAAGCAACATGATGCAGATGTTTTAAGATATCGCAACTATCACTTAAATAACGAATGAAAATTAGCATGAAAAAGCCAAACAATTTTATTGTAGCAATATTGATAGTTACCTTACATTTATTTGTTGGTTTTGGGGTTGTTTACCTTTCTGTAGGATTTGACATGTCAAAAGTTAATCTTTCACAAGTTTGCTATGCTTTAGTTGTGGGGTCACCTCTTTTTCTGCTGCTCCTAAAAAACATAGTTTTTGAGAAATTAACTAGTAACATTAGCAATCGGAAAAAGATTATTATTCTCAAAACAATTGTTGTGATTCTTTCTGTGTCTTTAATGTTGATATTGAACTATATTTTTAACTCTTTCTTTTATGAAGGAATTACAACTGAGAATATTGGTGGGCTATTAATTATTTATGTGATTAGTTACATTTATTTATTTTTCTCATTCAAGGATGGTAAGATTTATGCGTTTTTGTGATGCTTGCTTATTAGTAGATTAGTTCCTGGTGAGTCTTGGGTTAAAGACCAATACAAGTTCAGTATATCACAATCGCTATGTCTTATCTTAAAAAGCATCATTACCTGAAATAAAAACTATTTCATAGTATTCTAAATCACGTTAAAATTGAGTTCTATGCCCAAGGACAGCAGGACACCTTTAGTTAATGGCTTAGCGAATAGGTTACCCCGCTAAGCGGCATTTAGCTTCGCTGAACTCCCTACGGTCGGTTGCATTTCCGCTCTGAACACCACTGAATTTGTAATTCAATCCCCATTCATTATTTGCAATTCTGGAGACGCGCCGTAAAGCGCGTCTGTACAGGTATTTCGATGTGTTGGATGTGAGACGCGCCGAAAAGCGCGTCTTTACATGAAAACCCTGAAAAAATAAATTCCTGCAAAGTTCAAATTGAATCCATCTGTAGAGACGTGCATCCCGGCACGTCTCAGATTATTCATCACAATGGCTTGTACAGACGCGCTTCCCGGCGCGTTTCGCAAACCAGCGATTTATTTTTCATGATTTTTTAACCAGACAATATTGCGCTGCAAAACCATCCCGGTTTTCTCAACCGCAACTGCGTGCAGCGCCCGGAATCATTCGGGCTGCATGCTTCTACAAATGTGGAGCTCCTCCGGAGCAATCAGAATCAAACCAACCAGCCGCATAGCGGTGAAATTATGGTAGAAATTGAAATGATACCACAACCATTCAAAGCCGCATAGCGGTGACATTATTTTTTAATCCCACCAATGAAAATATTTTATATATTGCAATCGGGAATTTGTTCTTTGAATTTCATATGGTTACCTGTTTCAATCCATTAAAGTCATGATCACAAAAAGGTTTTTAATGGCAATATTGCCACACATTTTTTTAGTAACTCCTATCCTCTTAGGGTGGGCATTTATATTAATAGCAAACAGTGATCATGAACATATCATTATTGGTTGGATGATCTGGATCGTTTTTGGAGCTTATTTGGGTTTGAAACCGTTATCATACTACATTCAATATTACATCAATGATATCAAAATTAAAGTGGATTTCAACAACCAGAAACGAGAGTTTTATTTTAAAATAAAAGGCCAATACAAGATTATTAGTTTCGATGAGATTTTATATCTCGATGAGGTATACGACAGAAGCTATTGGACACATTTCTTAAAACCATATTATTACAGACTTATCACAAAAAACAAGGAAGTATACTTTTTCAGTCGGTTATGGTTTACACGGCTTGATAAAAAAATTGATTTTACTGTGGGTAAGTATGATGTTGCATTTCCTTATATGCGTAAAGGATTTTAGATCAAAACTACTTTTATTCATTTATTCTAATGTCAATGATGTTAAGTTTGAACTAAAGACACAACAAATACTTGACGAATAATTTTTATTTTAAAAAAAATATGGATTACGCAATTATAATTGTTTTATGGATATCCCTTTCTTTAGCAATAGGTTATAGCGGTTCCAAACGTAGAATGGGGTTTTGGATGTCATTTTTTCTAAGCTTTATACTAAGTCCTCTATGGGGCTTTTTAATAACATCATCAAGTCATAAGATTCAAGATGAGAATGCGAAAGAAGACATTGACACTGAGCGGGATTTTTAACTCTGCCCACGCTGAGCGGAAATTGCAATTCCGCTCCGAACACCATTGAATTTGCCATTCAATATCCATTTGATACATTTTGGTTAGTGAGGGCATGACTCAAAGTCATACCCTCACTAATAATTAAGGCCAAAAATTGTAAAAAATAATGCAATAATAGGCCAAAAATTGATTAAAAATTTAAAGAAATAAGCTTATATTTGTATCTGTTTTATTATTTTCAGGTAAAAAAATCTCTGAATATGTATAAGCGACAAATGGAAATTATATTAAGGAAATGGCTTCCGGCAAGGGAGATTATTATCCTTTATGGTGCAAGGCAGGTTGGAAAAACAACCCTTGTTCGTGAATTATTGAAAGAGCATTCAGATAGCCTGCTTATCAATTGCGAAAATACCACTGTGGCACCCATTCTGGAAAGCAGAGATCTAAGAGCCATCAAAGCCCTTTTTGGCTCAACACGGATTGTTGCCCTTGATGAGGCACAAACCCTTGATAACATTGGTGCCATTTTGAAAACCATTTATGATGAGCTACCGGAATATAAAGTCATTGCCACAGGTTCAAGCAGCTTTGATCTTTCGACCAAAGTAAAGGAGCCTCTTACAGGTAGAAATCTGAAATTCCGTTTATATCCCCTTTCAGTGGATGAACTCAGAATGAAAGACGGATGGCTGCAGGTTCTTGAAAGCCTTAAGGAATTTATGGTTTATGGTTTATATCCAGGAGTAGTAACCATGGAGAGCTGGCAAAAGCAAAAGAAAGTCTCAGAACTTGCATCTGATTATCTTTTTAAGGATTTGTTAACTTTTGAACAGGTAAAGGACTCGGCAAGTATTCGTAAATTGCTCAAAGCGCTGGCCCTTCAAGTTGGAAGTCAGGTTTCTGTTAATGAACTGTCGAATCTTACCGGCCTTTCCCGTCCACTAATAGAAAGACATCTCGATTTGCTCCAAAAGTGTTTTATCATTTTCAGGCTCGACTCATTTAGTTCAAATCTGCGAAATGAAATAAAGAAAAGCAGCAAGTACTACTTTTTTGATAATGGCATTATGAATGCGTTGACAGGAAATTTCAACCCTCTGCCCAATCGTACAGATGCCGGTATTCTTTGGGAAAATTTTGTGATCAGCGAGTTTGTGAAGCAACATAATAACCAGGGTCTTTCAGCCAATTTATATTTCTGGCGCACTTATGATGGAGCTGAAATAGATCTGGTAATAGAAAGAAACCAGAATTTATCTGCTTTTGAGATCAAATGGAGTAAAAAACGAAAAGCGAAACTTCCTGAAAGTTTCAGAAATAAATATGGGGTTGAAGAACTTTTAACTATCAATCCGGAGAATTTACATATTCTTTTCGATCCAGTCCGCAGTTAAGCATGAAATAATATTTGCATTTTTTATTTCTTCAATCAATTCCCCGATTGTGCCAATCATTCCATAAATTTGCAAATGAAACTTACATGGAA
>REEL01000051.1 GCA_007695095.1 Chitinophagaceae bacterium
ATAAAGTAAAGCCTTTTGCTCCTTTTAACGATAACTTTATTGTCTATCCTATGGCTATTATGGACTCTTGCTATATAGGCTTAAAAGAAAGAAAAAGGGCTCTAATCAACTTAATTGAAGAAACCATAAAGAATAATGCCATCCTGGTTATAAACTGGCATAGCAATAATTATAACCCAAAGGACTACCCGGGTTACAGAGATGCCTATATTGATATAATCAAAACCTGCATCAGTTACAATGCTATATTCAATACATTGGCGGGTTTTTATTACGAAAAACAGGCTTAAATTCTCCACATTATAAATTTTGGAAGCAATAGTTACACATCAAATAGATTTTAGCAAGTGGGAGGCTCTTCTTTTAAAAAGTTCATATGCCAACCCTTTCCAAACTCCAGAATTTTATAATTTTTGCAATCAGTTTAAGCATCTCTTATGTAATGTTTTTGCAATAGAAAACAGCATTGGAGAATATGAGGCCGTTTGCCTTGTAACCATTCAAAAAGAAAAGGGCCTTAAATCTTATTTTTCCAGAAGAGCAATTGTTTATGGGGGACCCATATTATCAGATAATTGTTCAGAAGAAGCTTTTGGGGAGCTTTTAAAAATCATGGAAGCAGGGCTTAAAAAGAAGGTAATATACATTGAGGTAAGAAATTATCATAATTATAGTGCTTATAGAAGCATATATGATGGAAAAGAATGGCTGTACCAGCCTTATCTTAATATTAAGGTTCCTCTTGCATTTTCAAGTCCATCAGAAGTTTTAGGCAGCTTTAAGTATAACAGAAGAAGAGAAGTTAAATTGAGTATTAAAGCTGGCTTAACTTATGGAAGTGTAGCTTCCATGGAGGATATTGTTGGGATTTATGATATTTTACAAAACCTTTATACAAAAGAGGTCGGGTTACCTTTACCTCCATTAAAATACTTTGAAGATCTCTGGAAAACAGGATTACTAAAAGTTTTTGCTGTGAAAGATAATGAAAAAACAGTAGGGGGCTCGTTCTGCCTGGTGTTGGACAATCAGGCAATTTATACTTACTACTATTGCGGGCTTCGTGATTATAAACCCAAAACTTATCCAACCCATCTTGCAGTTCTCGCTGCAATGGAATATGGAATAAACAACAATCTTAAGTATCTTGATTTTATGGGCGCCGGACTTGCCAATAAGGATTATGGGGTACGCAAGTATAAAAAAGAATTTGGGGGTGGTGTAGTTGAAGAAGGAAGATTTTTGAAAATTACCAATAAACCACTCTATAAACTTGGTGTTATGGCAATGAAAATTTTAAAGAAAAAGGGATAAAGCATGGCATACGGTAAGAAAAAGAAGAACAATATATTCACCTCCCTTAAATTCAGGTTTGCGCGTATGATTGTCTCAAATTTCCCTCTGAACAGCGTTAGGGTATGGGGCCTCAAACTCCTGGGTTTTAAGGTGGGCAAGCATGTATATGTTGGAAGTGGCTTGATGCTTACTATGTTTAACAGCAAATCAAACTGTGAACTGATTATCGGCGACAGAGTTGCAATTGCTCCCAGGGTTACTTTGATACTTGCAAGTGATGCAAACTGGTCGCGCTTAAATGAGATAATTCCACCTGTTGAGGGAAAGATTGAACTCAAAAATGACTGTTGGCTTGGTGCAGGTGTTTTTGTAATGCCAAATGTTACTGTTGGAGAGATGGCTGTAGTAGCAACAGGTTCCGTTGTAACAAAAAATGTTTCCCCTTATACTGTTGTGGCAGGCGTACCTGCAAAAGTCATAAAAACCTTACAAACCAAAACTCAAGTATAATTCCCAACTATGAGAATCATTTTTGCCTTAGGGCATCCTGCTCACTTTCATCTGTTTAAAAATGTTATTAAAAAATTAGCTGAAAAAGGAGCCGTCACAAAAATACTAATTACAGATAAGGACATACTTAAGAAGCTTCTGCATGAGCATGGTTTCTCTTATACGATTATAGCACCAAGAAAAAATCGCGAAACCATCTTATATAAAGCCATAAAAATTTTCAAATCAACATTCTCATTATATAAAATTGTAAAGAGTTTTAAACCCACGCTAATGATTGGGAGCTTAACGCAACCATCTTATATTTCTGCAATAACAGGTATTCCATATATCTTCACCGGGGAAGATGATATTTCCTATACCTTCTTGCAATGTGCTGTAACCTACCCTTTTGTTTCGCATATACTCGCTCCTGAGCCCACCAAAGTAGGTGTTTTTAAGTATAAGAAAGTCTCCTATGCTGGTTATCAAAAGCTTTCTTACCTCCATCCCAATGTTTTTACGGCTTCTGATGCAGTGTTAGAATCAAATGGAATAACGAAACCTTTTTATCTTATCAGGTTAGTAAACCTGAATGCATATCATGATGTGAATATCAAAGGTTTATCAGGTAATGTACTGGACAGTATCATAAATAAGCTTGAGAAAAAAGGCAGGGTTTTTATCACATCTGAAAAACCCTTGGGTATGAATTATCAAAAATATGAACTGCCAATTCAGGCAAAAGATATTCACCATCTTTTGTATTACGCAGATATTTATATAGGAGATAGTCAGAGCATGGCAGTTGAAGCAGCAATGCTAGGCACTCCTTCAATTAGATTTAACGATTTTGTTGGAAAAATCAGCGTTTTAGATGAGTTAGAGAAAAAGTATCAATTGAGTGTTGGCATAAAAACAAATGAGCC
>REEL01000052.1 GCA_007695095.1 Chitinophagaceae bacterium
TCAGAATACCAAAGGCCAGTGCAATCATGATGACAATGGTTACAATAAAGAGCATTAATCCGCCTAAAGCTGCCAGCGTCCCTAATTCAGGAGATATCTGACTCCAGGTTTTTGCTTCAACATCCGAAAATGTTGCATTAATCTGTTCAGCAATTTCCGTGGCATATTCCACATCCGTAAGCATCATGGCAATTTCGTGATAAAGTGGTTCATCTTGCAGTAAATCACTCAGGTCTTCATTTCTTACAAAAACTACCATGTTATCGTACTGAGAGGAAGCTGATTTGTAAAAACCTGCAATATTAAAAGCAGCAGAAGTAAGCTCATTATCAGTTCTTTCAAAAGTAAGCACTATTCTGTTGCCGATTTCCATATTATGCTCTTCTGCAAGGCTTTTTCCCAGTAATACAGGAAAATTCATATCAGTATCAAGATATTCTCCCTCTACCAGATTTTCGTGGAAAGTTGTTGTTTTGGGTTCTGTTTCTACATCTATACCCCGTATGCTTACTCCGGAAGTTTTTACCGGAGATTGCAGCATGCCGTCAGTTATGGTTCTTGAAGTAAAAGAAGTGACTTTCGGATTCTCTTTCAGCCATTGTGTAATCTCTGCATGCTGTTCTATATACATCCATGCTGAACCCTCGTCCCTGAAATCCGGATGATGAATTTGGGCATGAGTAATTTCGCTGTCAATCATATAATCCATACGCTGCTGAAGCATGGCGTTCATCAGGCCAACTGTTACAACTCCTGCCCACAGGCCGATGATGATGGCTGCCAGTAAGGCTCCGCTCCTTCCGGGATGCCTCCAGATGTTTCTCCAGGCTATTGTTAAAAGTATTTTCATGTATTTACATTTTTGTTTTTTTGAAAACCCGACTGACGGGTGACCCTTTGTTTTAATGATGCTTTCACATTTAAGACCTTGATGCTTTAATCACATTTAATTTTAAAATTCTATAAATCGGATAAAGGGAAATTAGCATTGCGATAATAAACACTATAATTCCCTGTGAATAAAACTGATCTGCTGCAAAAGACATGGGTATTACCGGTTCCCAACCCATATCCATTACTGTTTCAGCCATTTCTCCGGTTAGTTGAATTGGATTGAGGTGAAAATAATACACCACCAACCAGGCCAATCCGGCTCCAATTAAAACACCTAAAAGACTTATACATAGAACTTCCAGGAATAAAGTAAAGGCGAGCTTTGCTCTTTGCATACCAACTGAAATCAATATTCCAAACTCTTTTATGCGTTCCAGCGTCATGGTTAAAATTGTACCAAAAAAGCCAAAGGCAATGACGATATACAAAATGTATGACATCAGATATGCACCTACCAGATCAAATTCCAGTAATTCTAATAGTTCAGGCATCAATTCCGGCCAGGTAAAAACGACTAACTCTTCATCTTCCAAATTTTCTTTTAAACTTGCAGCTACACTATTGGTATGACGTTCATTATCAAGTCCAATTAAAAGAGAAGTGATATACCCCTCAGCCGAGAGCATTTCCTGTGCAGCTGTCAAAGGCATATAAACCGTTCGCGAATCCATGTCCGGCATGGGATGATCCATAATACCGACAATTTCAAATAATCCGCTGGCAGACATAGCAAAGCGGCCTTGCCCGATCAACACCAATGTATCTCCAACACCCAGTCCAAGTCTTTCTGAAAATCTTCTGCTAATCACCACTGCCTGTTCGTCTTCCTCAAAAAAACGTCCTTCAGATTTCCGGTCCTTAATTTGATTGTAAGGATCTTCAAGTTCCAAATCAATACCAAAGACAATTGCTCCCCGTGTCGATTGGCCATTTGCTGCCAACATAAAAGTTTCTATTCGGGGTAATACCTTCTGAATATTTCTATCAGCCTGCATTACCCTGCTTCTGAGTTCATCATCGTAGTAAAATGAATTATCCAATGACGGCTCATCTTCATACCTGTAATCCTGAACCTGTACATGTCCGGTATAATGGCGCGTCATATTATCAATCATCACTTCATGTGAACCTCTGTTAAAAGATTGCATCAGCACTGCAAGCACTACAGCAAATACAATTGCTGAAATGGTAATCAGTGTCCTGCGTTTATTGCGCCAGATGCTTCTCCATGCTAATTTTAAATAAATAATCATAAGCTGTCTTAAATTTTAAAAACCTATATAAATCTTGCTCATTTTTCTCACTTGTAATCACTCAGCTAACTTTATTTATCAGTAGATTACGCATGTTAGTTGAAAGTTAAAAGTTGTTTGGTTATTCAGTTGTTATGAATGATAGTTACCATTTAATATATGACTGTTTCCTTCTACATTTAACAATGAAGCAATCATTTTAGGCGTTTATCAAATCCCTCCTTTCAACATTCCATCCCATTCCATAACTCATAACTCATCATTCATCATTTCAATCCAGCCTCAGCATATTTTCCTGTGAAAAAAAGCTTTCATTTATATCAATGTCAAATTCCAGTTTTTGATAAGTCAGAATCGTTCGGTGGTTTTCTTTACCAGCCGGAATTACCGTAAAGCGGGAAGGCACTTCTCTGCCGTCAAAAGTTTTAATCTCATCAAGCTTTAATGTGTTGACTAATCTGTCTCGCTGATCATACTGCTCTATTCTTAACTGTAAATAATTGTCTGTGGTAACCCACATCAGCACTTTGCCCCAGACAATCGGAGTGCCTGGTTTGGGAATCAGTTCCAGTACATAACATTCCCTGCCTTCATATTCTTCTGTGCGTAAAACCTTGTGCTCATAGTCGTCAATAATATCTGAATCTCTTACCAGGTCATCATTGGTAAAATCAGAGCCCATCCAGGATTGAGCCATCATAGAGGAGGGCATTCTGGTGGTCCGGTCAATGCGGGGGTCATAGCTCCAGATGTCATTTTTCCGCATCAAAAAAGCGGATCCCCGGTCTCGGGAAGGTGCAGTTATCAAAATCATGGAATAATCTGTACCGATATGCCAGGAGCGCAGGCTGATTTCCCGCTCATAACGCGGACGGACGATCTTCATACTCATTTCAGCATAGCTCGATTCTCCACGCATTACATCTTCCATTTTGCGGAGAATTTCTGCGGCATCCTGTGCATGGACAACAGGCAGGCTAAATAAAATCAAGAAAAAAATTGTTAACTGTTTCATATCTATCATTTGAGTTTTGCAAAATTACAATTTGATTTATCATAAAAACATGACTTGTATCAGGTTTTTAATACAAGCTGTTTTATATTTGTTTTGATTGTTGTTCCTTTAATTCAATTATCCATTCCTGCATTTTATTGACAATCCACTGATAGGATATAGCTGCTTCCTCTATACTTTTTCCCAATTTATCATTTGCATTCCCTCTGATGTCATTGCCTTTTCTAAATAATGCAATCAATTTGCTGATTACAGCAATTCTTTCTTTTAAAATGTTTTCCACCGGTTGCAGCTTAAATCGGTAATAGGATTTTCTGTCTCCCGATTTGATGACTTTTTCTACAAAGCCGTTTTGCAAAAGCCATTTCAATGTCTGACTTGCAGAACCTTTGCTGATTGAAAGCCCTTCCTGAATATCCTGAAAAGAAACTTCATTTCGATTGTCAGACATCAGGTAGCCCAATACTTTACCGGCATTTCGTGCTACACCAATATACTCAAAGAACAAACCTGTTTCATTGATGAATTCGTCACGATTTTTATCCATTTTTCACAATTATTGATGCAAAATTACAAATAGTTTTTTAAGTTCAAAATAAAATGAACCTATTTGTATAATTTTTTTTGATATGCTACTAATTTAGTTATAAATGCTGAATGTGTTTAAAAATGATCTTTAATTTTTTTGTAGTAGCTCAACCTGTCCGTAGTGCCCTCACTACAGACAATTTACAAAAACAACATTAATCAATCAATAGCCCGAAATCAATTTTTTCAAGATTAAAAACCGCTATTTTCTTCTTTTTTCAGCTCTTTTAATAGCAGCGAGTAAGCTTTTGAAATTACAGAGGAGTAATTATTAGCCTCAACAGAAAAAGCAATTCCCCTAAGAGTTCATATTCACCAATATATTGAAATGGTAAACAAACACGACGTAAGAGCTTCTATTGACGTGCTTAAAACTGTGTGCAGGATATTTATACATTTGATTTTTCAATCTAAACGAACACCATATGTAGGAAGAAAAAAATAATGCATTAGTCAAAACATTTGAATTCAAGGATTTCAAAACGGCATTTGTTTTCATGACACAAGTGGCATTTCTGGCTGAAAAACATCAACATCATCCGGACTGGCAGAATGTGTACAACAAAGTTACCATCAAACTAAGTACACATGATGCCGGAGACATCGTCACCGAAAAAATTAAAAACTGGCTAAGGCTATTGATGGGATATAAAAAAAGGGTGCAAATTTAAATTTGCACCCTTTTTTTGAATGTATGATTATAAATTTCGGACACAGCGAACCGAATGCCCGCGGTTTTTTGCATAACCTGCATAATAGTAATTTGCTGTTTGATAATTCAAATCCATGGCCCATGCATAAGTTTGTGAAGACGGATCAGAATCTTCAACAAATGTAGTGGACGACCACCAGTATCCATATTCACCTAAACCACCAAATTCGTCATTGAATGGCATTCCGCCAGGCAATGCCGTAAAACCTGTTGTATTGGTAGCACCCTTGTTCGGGCTTTTCCAATATGTTGTTCCTGTTACTTTCAGCTTTCCCCCTCCGTTATTATTTGGATTTATCGGATAATCAGGATTAATTAACTTGAGCAATGCTTCCCAATCATCATAGGTTGGTACACGCCATCCGCAAGGGCAGATATTTCTGGCATCATCAACTGCAAACCAGTTATACAAATGCCCGTAAACTGCAGCATTGGAAGGGTTGTTTCCGTAAATTGCATAGGCCGGTGAGTTGTTCAGAAATACATTCAGCCAATCTGTTGAAAGATTGTCGTCTATGGGTGCTCCATTGCAATAGGTTGTAGTTTTTAAGTTCTCCGACATCCATTCGACGCCATGAATTTTAACTGTGCCATAGACATTCCCATTCTGATCAGTAACAGTACCTGTTTCAAAATTGAAGGGAGTGTCATCATTCTCTTCGTCTTTACTGCATCCGGTAAAAATGAAAATCGCTGCTGTCAAACTGAAAACAACACGCATAAATAGTTTGCTTGTCTTTAACATAAATTAAGGTTTAATAAGTAATTGAAGAAAAAAATTAATGCAAAATAATCTTTATTTTCTTATTATCACATGTTTTTCAAAAATCACTTTCTACGCCCTCACTTCTATAATGTCTTTCAGCCGTGAAGTGTAACAGGGAGACAGAGAAAATTGCCGCATTTTCCAGGTACGTTTTAATCCTGACAACCGTATTTTATTTTTTGCTGTCCAAGCTTTCCATTTAACTTGTCAACCGTTTGCATAAGTGCTGTATGCAGGTGATTATCCTCCCGGAAAACAGACAATTGCTGCGTGCTACCGGGAACAATTCCCATCAATACCACTACGGATTTTTTGTAATAATATCCTTCTTTGTAAATCTTCTTCAATCCGGAAACGGCAAGTTTGAGAAGCACAATACTGGAATTAGTGGGAACAGGAGTTTGCAACAAGAATGTTACAGGTGGTGGCAATGTTTTTATTGACCTTCATTTCATCCGGATCCAAGACCGGAATACCCTCAAGTTCCCGCTTCAGGCTTAGACCGACAATCGACATCGTTTTTCGTACCCAAGCATCAGGCAATTGAATAAAATCATAGGCTGTGAGTATATCTTTGCCCGCAACCGTTTGACATAGCGGCGACCAACGCCCCCATAAACCTTCAATTTCTCGCCTGTCCGTAGTGCCCTCACTACAGACAATTTACAAAAACAACATTAATCAAATCAATAGCCCGAAATCAATTTTTTCAAGATTAAAAACCGCTATTTTCTTCTTTTTTCAGCTCTTTTAATAACAGGGAGTAAGCTTTTGAAATTACTGAGGAGTAATTATTAGCTTCAACAGAAAAAGCATTTCCGTTTACTTTATCAGTCAATATCATAGTAAAGTTATTATCATCATCCATATCGAGCGTGATAACATACTTTAATAGGATAGCCTTTAGTTTGGTAGTATTTCTCATTGATAGTTTAAAGAATGCAATTTATCAAATTATGTGGTTTTGGACAAATTAAGTTTTAGTGGGGGCGGGGATTTTATTAATCAACAAGCTTAACAATAATGACAATTCTAATTAAGTAAATTGTATATTTTGATAGAAATCACCCCTCAAATTCCCTAAAACACAAAAGCCTCTCAAAATTGAGAGGCTTTTTGTGATCCAGCTGGGATTCGAACCCAGGACCCACGCCTTAAAAGGGCGTTGCTCTACCAGCTGAGCTACTGAATCTGGATCATTTGCCCGAAAGGCGTTGCAAAGTTAAGATTTTAAATATTTAAGCCAAAATATGAGCAGGAAAAAAATGAAATTTTATATTAATAATCCATATTAGGCTCTAAATCAGCATCTTTGGCTAATAGGATGCCATGCGCTTCGAAGAGTAATTCGATTTCCGGTTCTGTTATCTTTTCTATTTCTTCTTTTTCCCAGCCGGCATCTTCAGCATAATGTCTCAATGCCTCTACACTTGTTGTGTCTGTATATGCAAATCCGGCAGCAATTATTTCCTGATTATGAATGTTTTTAGGCACGAAAAACCCGTAATCTTTAAAGGTTACCCGCATGTTTTCACCATTTTCCAAATCAATTGTCATCCAACAACCTTTTACCTGACATACATTGACAACTTTTCCTTTGATAGTTGTCTCCATATATTCCTTGTCTTTCATTTCATTGCTGAGTGAAGCGGCTGCCAAAGCATTGGCATTTTCAATGGTATCACCAAAAACCCAGTAAGAAAAAGTTTCTTCGCCGGATTTCTCTGCTTTTTTTTCACTTTCCTGATTACATGCTGTAAATAAAATGCCTGCCAGAAAAAAGGTAAAAATCAATCTTAAATTCATAATATTTTATTGTTATAATGCAAAAATACGGAGATTTATTCAAAATCCTTGAAAAAATATTCAGAAGCTTGTTATTATCCTTAAATTTGCTCCAAAATTATATATGTATAAAAAAATAGGAATATTAGGTGGCGGGCAGCTGGGCAGAATGTTTATTCAGCAGACACTTAATTACGATTTCTATTACAAAGTATTGGATCCGGATGCGGATTGTCCCTGCAAACCATTTTGTCATGAGTTTGTAAACAACTCTTTTAATGATGAGGATACAGTCTATGATTTCGGGAAAGATTG
>REEL01000053.1 GCA_007695095.1 Chitinophagaceae bacterium
CTCGTTAAAGTCTAACTTAAGGCTCTCCAGTTTGTTGATATAAGCCTTTACGGTATTTTTGCTCAATCCAAGGTTGCTGGCGATGGTTTTTTTACCTGCTCCGCCCTGGTGTAGCCTTATCAGTTGTTTTATCTGACTCATAGGTTTTGGTTTTCCGGCCATCTTTGCTCTTTTTTAAAACTTAGTGTATCTGTATACGCTAAGTAAACAAAACCAGCTCTGAAACCAGGGGGTCAATATGCTCCGAAATAAAACTTCCTGTTTTCTAATAAGGGGGGTCAATATCCGCCGGAATGGCAGATGTTTTTTATGAAATATTTTCCGGTTTTAGAGGGGTCAGTATGGTCCGGAATATCCACAGACCGTTGGTCCAGATAAAATCCTTGCTGGTTTCAATGTTGCCGTTCCACTCCGGCCGCTGGGCATAATCGGGCATCTGAACCTTAACGATGTAATCGTTGGAAACCGGTTCTGCGGCCAGCGCATTCCTGTCGGGGTTCCAGTCACGGATGGCCCCGATCTCATCCGGCGAAGGAAACTTGTAAATGGGTTTGGGATTCCCTTTGGTAATATCCCAGAAGTAATGCACTATACCATTGGAGAGGATCACATACCGCACACCGGAAGCCTTTGCATATTTCCGGGCCTGTTCCTTGGCTACCAAGGGGTGCAGACTCTCTTTCTTGGCTTCCAGCACACAAACGGGTTTATTGTCACTGTCAACCAGCAGAAAATCCAGCGAGCCGGAGCTGGTTTGCTCATAATCGTTGCCCCACGCATCTATGACATTCTGCGTGATCTTCACATGATTCTCCAGAAGAATATTGGCTCTCCCCCCATCTCCATCCAAAAACCGCCAACCCGCTTCCTCAAGCAACCGGTTGATCTTTATCCTGGCATGGGCTTCGTTGTTCATGGGGTAAAAATAGGGAAATTTTGGGAGAGTTGGTGGTAGTATATAGCTAACAGCTAATTTATTAACTCATATGTAAGAATTCATATATAATGGTTTTAATCAACGATTCAATATAAATTAAATGAGATGTTAAATACACTTTTCTTACAACTTATTCAAATATATGTTTAGAAATAATTCATTAATTATCCACAATTCACCCATATTATATTTAAACTATATAGTCTGCTGGTTTTTATATTTTATTCTGGACAGATTCTTTTAAACCAGTTTTATTTAGCATTCCCTTCTCTATAGCAACCTTTAATAGTTTTTTTAGTGAACCGATAGTATATCTTTTTATTTTATGTTTTCGGATTCTTTCTACTATATGGTCTTTAACTAACCCTAAATTTGTAAAAGTTAGGTCTGCAATATCTCTATGAGCTTCAATAAGACTTTCAACAGGAGTGTCTCCAGGTGAGGCAACTATATTTAGCTTGTAACCAATTAATGTACTTTCTTCAAGTATTACAACATCAATAGTGTCAAGATGATCCTGATTAGACACTAAAGCTAATACAGCTTCATCAAGATCATCTTCTGACTCAATTCTCCAAACGGATAAGCTGTTTTTTGTCGTTTTAAGGCAATTTGTTACAGCATCTGCTTTAACATCATTGTTATTTTCGATATCTATTTGATACCATTTCGCCTTACTTATCTTTCTTACTAATAATGGCATAGTTGTTCTTCAAAATCCTTGATTACTTCCTCAATATATTCTCTTAGCCAAATTGTTTCGACTTGGATTTTTTTCAATATTTCAAGAGATTCAATATTGCACCACTTTTCAAACGCTCTAATTCCAAGTTCTTTTACTTCATCATTAGAATGATTAAGTGCAGCTAAGGCTATTGTTTGACCTTGAGGAAATATTTGGGTAGGTTCAAATCTCCCAATAATTCTGAGAATACCAATTATTATTACTTCATCAGAAAAATGCTTGATAAATAGTTCATTTAACCAATTTCTTGTAGCAAGTGCATTAATCTTTAATTGCTCATTTAATAGCTCTTCGCTACGTGATATAAAACCAAACTCAAAATCCTCTTCTCGTAAAATGGACAAGAAATCATTAGTAAATTTTTTGTCTAATATTCTTGAGCGAAGAGAGTTAATTTTATTTTCTGTGGAATCATTACTACTTAAAAACTGAAAATCTTCATCCTCAAGAAAAAGATCTAGAAACGTATCATCTATTTTATCTAAATCTAGAAATGACTCTTTTGTTGGTAATGGCTGCTTCTTTTCTAGACTTTTATTTGTGCTGTTACCACTAAATAATTCATCTAACAAATCTAAGTCAGTCTTTTTGTCTTTAGATGAAAAATCTGATTTAAGAAACTTTTCAAGAACACTCATGATTCTATAAATTTAAGATATTTAGTTTTCAATTCTGATTCAAGTTTATAAGCCACGTCAATGAAAGAATCAAACAAATTGCAGTCAAATCTAAAATCTGTATTACCTTGATATGTATTGATGTCGAAATGTAATTCAACCCTATCAATTTTTTCAACTTTTGAGTTAATACTTAACGTTCCTTTTGTCCTCTTAATTTCACTTATAACATTAAATAGCTCTTCAGATTTATCTACTTGATAGGGGATTCTTGATACAGTTCTGTTTTTCCAATCTGCAATCTCATTATTTTTATAAATATCAATGGAATTATTCAATTTATTGTATATCACTGAGAACTCTTTATCAACCATAGGTTTAAGTAAATATCGAGTAACGAGGGATAATCTATTAAACTTTCTTGGGAATTTTTCATCAATTATCTTGATCATTCTTTTAATATCAATAATGAATTGTTCTAAAGTGCCCATCTTAGTAAGACCTACATTCTTATTTGTTTTTTGAATATCAAGTCTGTTTGAACTAAATTCTAATA
Organism: Chitinophagaceae bacterium; assembly: GCA_007695095.1. NCBI lineage: Bacteria > Pseudomonadati > Bacteroidota > Chitinophagia > Chitinophagales > Chitinophagaceae > Chitinophagaceae bacterium. The sequence continues at coordinate 2,856 of REEL01000053.1, forward strand.
ACCAAACTTCATCACTCGTAATCAAACTAAATCTGTTGATAGGTCCTTGTGGAGTTAACTCTTGAAAAGTGGTTGGAATTAATTCTTTATCAGAAAACTTATCAATAAAATATTTTAATGTTTCTGGTTTTGGGCCTATATCTTCAAAATTCCCAAAAAGTACAGTTTGATATCTTAAATCTATATCTTTCATTTGAATATATTTTTCTTCAAAGTTACATTTTTTATGCTTTATTCAACATCAGTTTGCATCTTAGCCTCACCGAGTTTTTCAATTCATTCCCAAATATAAAAGTATCAATCGAATAATTCATGCTTTATATTTGAATATTATTGGTCAATAGAAGAATCATTGTCATCAAGTAATATATATTTGGTTTGGTTTGAATGTTTAGCTTTGAGATTTTCCCATTTTTCCCTGGTAGTTTTCTTAACTTCTCCCGTAAGGGTATTTTAACCATTACTTCCCCTTCTTCAAGCTTACCGTATCGCCTGCCGGTGGTATGCACATTGATGATCTGTTCAAGGAGATCATTTGTTTTTTGCTGATTTTTCAAAATAAGATTGACTTTCCAGTACCAGAGCCAGAATCCTCTGAGCAGGATCAGAACAAGAATTAAAATAATTAGTGTAATTATTGTCTCACCGGGGTAGGTGTTTAAAAGTAAATTAGCTGATGTTGATTGCATAATGGGATTATTTATAATGATGAGGTCCATGGGTAAAATTAAGGGTGGGGTTCAATCTTTAGTTGCGGGAATGATTTTTGGAAGTCAGCTAATTTTCTTATACTTTCCTTCCTTATTTTCTTATATATCTCAAAATATCAGATATTTCAGAATATTCTGTGTACCAAATAACTGAAACACCTAATTCTCTCATAATTTCTTCATTAAGGTTATGATGCCTGTCCAAAAACTTTTTTGCTCCATCTACATTATCAATAACATTTTTGTCATCAACTTTCATAAAATTCTCTATTGTAAGTCTATTCATAAATGTAAAATGTCTTGTCTTATCAGTATTTCTGGAAGATATATCCAATAGTCTCCTCAAGTTCGGGTCAGTCATTGAGAGACCGACCATTAAGCAGTGGTTTTCCCTCAGATTGGACAGTTGCACAAGATTTGACCAATGATAAGAATCAGAGTAAATCAAATGATAGCCTTCTTCTGAAAAAACTAAGGTGCTTTTTTCAAGCCCTTCATATTTTTCAGTATTCTCAGGTAGAAAACCATGAACGTGAAAAACTGGCAATTCATCTGGGTCTATGAAGTCGTTATCAGAATAAATGCTGTGATATTGTATTGACTGCGCATCTAATTGTCTTTCAATTAAATCATCAAAATTATAAGTAATAATAGATTTAACTTTTGCTCCTGTTCTCGAAGGCATACACAACTCAACAATTGCTTTTATTAAGTCAGAATCAACTTTCTTATTATAGTCACGCAGTTTATAAAGATTTTCCGTTATTGCCTTTGTAAATTCTTGTGATTCAGTACTCCGGCTATCAAGACCTTTTCTTAGATACCTAGCAGCCATCAAAGCAGACGGTTCATCTATTTGATTAAGCCTATGAACAATCTGCTTAATATCGAAATCAATAATTTTGGACTCTCCGTCAAATTCATTTGTTAAATAGGTGACAAATAGTGAGTTTAATAATGTATTCCAATCAGGCATGCCCGCACTACTTGAAACTCCTGCTCCTAAAAAAAGTGAAAATTGCCCCTTTTTATAAAGTCTGTTCAATAGCTCAACCTTTTCTTCACGTTCCTTTTTCCAATCTTTTGAACTCTTGACTATCGCAGATTCAATTCTCAAAGAGAATAAATTATTTGCTATTTCATTGGCTTCTTTACGATTTTTCGAAACAATTTTGTTTATATCCTCAGGCCCCCAAATAAAAACTTTAAAGGGCAACTTTTGATCTTGGAACTTACCGTAGAAGAATTCTCGAAATTTGTTAGAAATCGGATTTGGAATTATGAAAAGGAGATTCTCAAATGGTTCGTTATCAAAAAGTATTGTTTGAATGTGAATTGTGTGGTCAAGAAATCTTTTTAAGGGCATGCTCTCAAGGTTAAATTTTATTTCAACTTGGGTTTTTCCTTTTATTTCATCTATCCCTTCTGGTGCGTATCCGTCAAATCCATTTCTTCTTGTCTGTGATACAAATGGTTTCTTAGTCTTGTCTAAATGAACTTTTAATAAGTTTAAGATAAATGTTTCGAACATATAATACCCTCTATGTTTATCTGAGAGTTTAATCTTTTTCAAAATGTCATCAATTAGCATAATTTGTCTTTTTTAAAAAGAGGTATAATGGCAGTTCGTCTCATAACCCTGCCGGATTTTTCAATTTACATCCAAATATAAAATTATCAGGAGAATAATTTATGCTTTTTATCTGAATATTTACGAAAAGATATTAGTGCTCGTGATTGTTAGTGATTCAGAAATTGGGCTAAGGTTTAGTGTATTTATTTGTTATCCTGATTTATTTCATCCAATGCTTTACCCGTTACGGCCTTTATAATATCAAGACCCTTAATATTGGCCTTTGCTGCTTTGTCAAAGGGTATATCATATCCTAAGTGTTTTGCTGCCACCAATCCGTGGACTACATTTTCTATGTCTCCCCCGCCCAGGTATAGAGCTTGTAACTGTTTGGAGGTTACAGTTATGCCGCCTTTTTTCGCTATAATTAATCCATTGATTACGTTTTCAGCCGGTATTTTTCTCCAACGCAATAATAGTATCTCTCCAATATTTATATCCACTCCTGTTACTATTGCAGAAAACCATGGCCCGGTTGGAATCACATAAATTAAGAGAAGAAAAATGATAAACCCGGCAATGATTATGATGGAAACAGGGTTTATCTGGTTTGTGGAATTTAATATGACGTCCATTTGAATTGGTTTAGTTTATGAAAATCTTGATTGCATTTATATAAGGCAGAACTATTTATTTTACTTTTCATCAATACATATAGTTATAAGACCAAAGGTGATTTCTTTAATCTTGAATCAAATTTAAAGTGTTTTCTTTCTACTATTCTGACTCTTGAATACTCAGGGTGTCTGCAATTTAATATGTAATTATGGGAGCTATGAATTATGCAACTGGGCACTTTAAGTGCTATGGTTTTTCCTTCTTTAATCCACTTTTTTCCGATTTCTGATAAAATTACCGGAGCAGGATATACATTCCAGTTTTCCGGCAAATCTGCAATTTCTATTTTGGTTATAGATTCATCGGGTATCTCAAGAGTGAGAATATCCAGTTCTGGTATCAATAACGGCGGGGTGTGGACCAGTGTTTCCAGGAGGGCAATTTCCTTATTTTCACCGGTATATAATACCGGTATTCCTTTTTTGTTCCAGCGTCCGCCAAACATTGCAGCTCCGTATCCACTCAGGTCACCTGCATGCTTCCTGGATGTGATTCTAAAAACATGCATACCTTAACTGTAAACTCCGTATTCAATTCTTCCAAGAACATCTTTTACTTTTGAAACACCACCTGGTATTTCTATCAGTTCTTTTGGCTCTAACCCACCTAAAGCTTCATTTGGCAGATTCAACCACTTGAAGAAATCATCTCTGTTTTCAAATACCTCTTCTCCGTATAAGAACAGGTCTGCAATTTCAAATAGTTTAACTGAGAAATTTCTTTCTAATTTTTTGTTTGCTTTTGTCCATCGATACAGAGTAGGTTCAGAAATATTTAAAAGTTCAGCAACAGTATTCTTCGTTAGATTAAAATACTTGCTGAAATTTAATATCATCCTGACGCTTATACCTTCATTGGCAAGTATGATAAAATCAAACGGGCTTTGAATATTCGCCGGCACATCTTCTCTTCCGAGTATTTCTGAAAGTTTCAGGTAATGCCTGGTTGTTATTTCTTTTTCTTCTATCATTTGATAAAATATTTTATTACATGAACGAAGATAGTAAAAATTTACTTCAGTGGCAATTAATTTAGTTAAATAAATGGGTTGGGTTGAAGAGTTTATTTATGGGCTACGATTATCGCCAGACTCCATTTTATACTGTCAAATACCTCAATAGGATCTCCGGTAAACACATAATCTGTGTTTATTTGAAAGGTTAATTTAGCCGGTGTCTCATGTTAAGTTAATTCACCCATTCACCGGTGTCTTTATCAATGGGCAATTCTGCGGCTTTTGACAGTTTTGATGGTCCATAAAGTGAAACCACCAAAACAGTAATTACCAAAACCAGCAAGGCATAAACAAAGAAAGCCTGAACTTCGAGTATATTCATTGCAACATTCATCATCAGATGAAAAAGTGTTACAATTACCATGCTTCCTCTTGAATTGTTACAAGCCCAGGTAATAATTACTGTGTAAGACATGACAAGTATTGCATAGGCTGCAAAAGGAATTTTTTCATAACCCAGACCTGCAAACCACATGGGAAGATGCCACATGGTCCAGATTACTCCAAGAACCAGGCTGGCGCATAAGGCGCTCATTTTCATCTGAAGCCGTGGCAGGGCAAATCCACGCCAGCCAAGTTCTTCTCCCGTGGCACCTGTAATGGTAGATATGATCAGAAGAGCCAGCATACTCATGGGGTCAAAAACGATTTCCGAAACCGGGTTAACCCCATATA
>REEL01000054.1 GCA_007695095.1 Chitinophagaceae bacterium
ACCTGAATAAAGAGTTAATTGTTTTCATAATCTAAAATGGTTTGGTTAAATAAAATAAATAAGCATCTTCAAGTAAAACCAAATTTTGGAATTACATGAAATGAAATGTAAATATGTTTTTAATGAGAAGTGGAATTACTATGATATACCTTATGCTTTCTAAAATGACAATTTCTAAGCATAAAAATTCCGGGACGTTTTTTTGGGGACTGAAATTACTTTCGATCATAAAAAAGGTTTTTGAAAATTGGTTAATATATATTCATCGTGTTTCCTTCTCACAGAAACTGAGCCCTAAGTTAGTACTACCAAATTTAAAATGCAAGTTTTTTTATATTTCTTTTAGCACGCCTTTCATTACTTTACACAATTATAATGCTGTATAAATACGTCAAATAAAACACCATCCTACTTTACAAAATATTACTATAAAAACTTATTATTAATAAATATTTATTAAAATCGGCTAATAAAAGTTGATTTTCAGTGTAATTACAGATTATTTACTAACTTTTTATCTGTACAAATCTTCGAAATAATTTTATTTAAAATTATTTCGAACAACTTTTTTACATTGCATTTATGACACTATATATCTACTACTATTAGAAGCATAAACAATTATGTAATTAGGATGCAAATACAGCTCATGCAATATAATTCAGACGATATACTTGTGAGGTAAAAATCATTATCGCAAATAAGTGCTAAAATTTTATTAGACTATTATGAAATAGCAAGGCATAAACTCTATATTAGCAGTAATAGAATGTCTTTTAAAACCAAAGAAATAATATGCCTAAAGTTGTATTTATAGATGGAGTCAGAACTCCTTTTTTGAAATCCGGTACAGATTATCAGGATTTGATGTCTTATCAATTAGGAGCACACGCCATAAAAGCTCTATTATATAAAAGTGGTATAGACAGTAAAACTATTGATTCTGTAATTTTGGGAACTACCATATCTAATGTAAAAACCGGTAATGTAGCCAGAGAAGCAGCTATACAAGCAGGCATTTCATACAAAAGCCCATGTCACACAGTTACTATGGCTTGCATTTCAGCAAATAAAGCAATAACTGACGGGGCGGAAATGGTGGCTGCCGGAAGAGCTAATGTATTTATTGGTGGTGGAACAGACTCCATTTCTGATACGCCGATTTTATTCAAAAAAGTCATGCGAAAAAAACTTTTTGCAGCAAGAAAAATAAAAACATTTCCGGATATGCTGAAATTTGCTTTAAAGCTTAGGCCTTCGGATTTTTTTCCGGAGAGGCCTTCCATAACTGAGTATTTAACCGGTAAATCAATGGGTGAAGATTGCGATTTACTGGCTGCAAAATTTGAAATTTCCCGAAAAAGTCAGGATGAATTTGCTCTGCGTTCACATCATTTAGCCGAAAAGGCTTATGCAAATGGGCTTTTAAATGAAGAGGTAAGCAATATTGAATTACCTCCTACTTTTAAAAAAATAGGAAAAGACAATGGCATCAGAGGGAACAGCAGCTATGAGGAAATGGAAAGACTGAGACCTGCATTTGTAAAGAAATCAGGGACAGTTACTGCTGCAAATGCCTCATTTTTAACAGACGGGGCGGCTGTATCATTATATATGAATGCTGAATATGCAAAAGCTCAAGGTTATCAAGCTAAAGCTGAAATAGTTGATTATGTTTTTACTGCTCAGGATCCTTTTGAAGAGCTTTTGCTTGGACCTGCCTATGCTATCGCTAAACTATTGAATAAATTAAATCTCACGCTAAGCGATATAGATGTTTTTGAATTGCATGAAGCTTTTGCCGGTCAAGTGTTGGCAAATATTAAAGCCTTGTCTTCAGAAACATTTAATAGACAGAATTTAAACAGAGAATCTGCCATAGGTGAAATTCCAATGGAAAAGCTGAATACTTGCGGCGGTTCATTATCAATAGGTCATCCGTTTGGTGCAACCGGATCAAGGCTTATCACAACAGCGGTAAACCGCTTACACAGAGAAGATGGAGAATTAGCATTAGTTGCTGCCTGTGCTGCGGGTGGACTGGGACATGCTATGCTATTGAAACGCATATAAAAAGAAAGAAGGGACATGCAATGCACACCCCTTCTTCTTTTCTCACTCTTTCTCAGTGATTAATTAATGTTAATTGACTTTTTTGAAAGTTTCTTTTGTTCTTCTTTTTTTGGCAAGATAACTTTCAAAATCCCATCCGAGTAAGTAGCCGAAATTTTATCTGCATCTACAATATCCGGTAAAGTGAAAGAACGCTTGAAAGAAGAAAACTGAAATTCTCTTCTGGTGTAATTTTCATCTTTTTCAGACTCGCTTTTTTTAAGCTCTCCACTTAAAGTCAAAACGTTTTCTTCCAACTCCATATTGAAATTGTCTTTTGTGAAACCCGGAGCTGCTATTTCTAAGCGAAACTCATCTTCATTTTCAGCCACATTCACTGAAGGTAGCGTATTTCTGAAGTTATCAGCTAAAAGGTCCCGATCAAAAAAGTCTTCAAAATACCTTGATAAAGGATTTGAAATTGTTGGTTCTTGTGATTTCCATTTTAAAAGTGTCATATTATCCTCCTGTTTTTTTTAATAAATGAATTTTCTAAGAACTATTCAAATTATATACCAATAGGTTAATATGTCATTTTTTCATATTTTTAGGTCATGAAATTCGACATACATGCAACTTTGTCTTCTTTTTTAAGATTGATTATGCCTTTTTGACACTCCCCCTTTTCCCTAATTCAATGATTTCTAATTTTTCTATTTTACCCTCGTTGATTTCAAAACGCAGCATCGTTCTTATTTGGTGAAAACCTTCGAGACCGGCAGCACCGGGATTCATATGCAGTAGATTCAAGTTCTTATCGTATATTACTTTAAGTATGTGAGAATGACCACAGATAAATATATCCGGTTTTAATTCCATCAATTTTTCTTTAATTCCTTTTTGATATCTTCCCGGGTAACCACCTATATGGGTCATAAAAATGGTCATGCCATTAAATCGAAAGCAAACTTCTTCAGGCAACGCTCTTCGAAGTTCATGTCCGTCAATATTTCCATAAACGGCTCTAAGTGGTTTCAACTCAGAAATTTTCTTTTCCACAATGGGATTCCCGATATCACCGGCATGCCAGACTTCATCAGCTTCTTTAATGTTTGAAATTATCCCCTCATCCAAATGACTGTGCGTATCTGAAATTAACAATATTTTCATAAACAATAAGATAAATTATCAGCTTGAGAATTACTCATCTTCGGTAATAACAATAGCATCAACCGGACAAACGGCCGCCGCTTCCTTAGCCGCTTCAAGAACAGACTGATTTATTACCAATTCATAAACTTCAGATTCTTCGTTAAAAACAGATTTTATCAAATCTACTCTGCCATCATCCCCGGCTTCAAAAAGTTCAGGTGCTTCCGCTGTACAAGCAAATGTACCTATGCAAATATCTCTATCAAGTTGTATTGTAATTTTTGTCATTGTATTGAATATTTAAAATGATAAGATTTCATTAAGTTCAAATAAATCTTTGTCAATAGTATTATTATGTTTTATTGCCTTTGAAAAAGGGGTATAAGTAACAGATTTGTGTTTTACGCCTACCATTAATCCGGTTTCCCCTTTTAAAAGTGCCTCAACAGCTGCAACTCCAAGGCGGCCGGCCAGAACCCTGTCTGAGCAAGTAGGATTCCCTCCCCGTTGAATATGCCCTAAAATACTTACTCTTATATCATATTCAGAAAAAACTTTTTTCACTTCTTCAGCAATTTTGAAAGCACCACCTGTTTCGTCTCCCTCTGAAACGATTACTATGCTTGAAGTCTTACTTTTCTTTTTCCCCAACTCAAGTTTTTTGAGTAACATTTTAGTATCTGTATGTATTTCAGGAATTAAAATTGCTTCTGCCCCACTACCAATTCCTGTTCTTAAAGCAATAAAGCCGGCATCACGCCCCATTACTTCAACAAAGAACAATCTATTGTGAGAGTCTGCTGTATCTCTTATTTTATCAATAGCATCGATAGCGGTATTAATAGCAGTATCATATCCTATCGTAAAATCTGTACCATACAAATCATTATCGATGGTTCCGGGGATTCCTATCACAGGTATTTTAAACTCATCATAAAAGACCTGAGCCCCTTTAAAGGTTCCATCTCCACCTATGGCAACCAATGCATCAACGCCCCGGTTCTTTAAATTATTGAATGCTTTCTTTCTACCTTCAGTAGTCATGAAGTCATCACTTCTCGCAGTTTTAAGTATAGTGCCGCCCTTTTGGATAATATTGCTGACCGATGAAGATAAAAGTGAAACAAACTTATTTTCTATCATTCCCTGATAGCCTTGGTATATACCTTCTACCTTTAATTTGTTGTATAGTGCACAACGGACAACACCTCTAATAGCAGCATTCATACCCGGAGCATCACCCCCCGAAGTAAATACGGCTATTTTTTCAAGTTTATTTGACATAAAAAACGGTTTTCTTATCTTTATAGATAAATATAGAAAAAATGAAAAATATCATCATACTTTTAGGAATCCCCTTGATTTTACTCTCCTGCAACTTTGAAAATAGAGAAGAAAAAAGAATTACACAAACTTCTGAAGAAGAAATTAGTATAGAAAAAGACGAAGAGAGTGATGATTTGGGTGAGTTTAAAATAACAGCAGAAAAAATAATATCAAAAGCACAAAAGAACTTGATGCAAGCAGTGACCGGTGCCATTGAAGAAAATGGGATAGCATATGCGATCAGCTATTGTAATGAGCAAGCTTTGGAGTTGACTTCTGAAGTAATCGAGGATGAAAGAATGACTGTCAGCAGAGTTTCTCATAAATACCGCAATCCGGCAAATGCAGCTAATTCAGAAGAGTTGAAAATCATTCAATCTTATATTGAATCCCTGGATCAGGATATCGTTCCTGAGCCTATAGTCAGAACAGATGACACTTTTAAAATTTATTATACGCCTTTATTATTAGCGAGTCCTTTATGTCTGAATTGTCATGGTGAAGTAGAAAAGGAAATACAAGTAGAGGACTTTATAGCTATACAAATGCTATACCCCAATGATAAAGCGGTAGACTTTAAAATGGGAGAATTAAGAGGTCTCTGGAAAGTTAAGGTTTTAAAAGAGCCTTCGATTTAATTTTTAAAAGCAATTCTTCTTTTTTCAGCATACATTTAGATTAAAGGTTGCCGATTAGTTTTTTCAATCTATGCATCTTTAGAGTTATCAATTAAAAGCTGTCGATAGGTAGAAAATATTCTTGACTTGGAAAGCATTCCAATATAAACACCGCTATCATCAACAACCGGCAAATTCCATGCTTCTGACTCATCAAATTTTTTCATAACCTCAGTCATATCATCTTTCAATTCAACCACTTTTCTGACCGGCTTTAGCAGTTCATGGGCATAGGTTACATCATATAGTTTTTCTTTAAACATGATTTCCCGAATGTCATCCAAAGTGATAATCCCTAACAATTTACCGTCATTATCAACAATTGGGAATATATTTCTCTTATGAGCTGCTACTATTTCTACAATATTTCTGAGTGTAGCGTCCTGTTTAATTATTTTTAAATCTCTTTCAATTACGGAGCTGATTTTAAGTAGAGTTAACACTTCCTCATCTTTATCTTGTTTAAGCTGGTGACCTTTTCGAGCCAGTTGAATTGCGTAAATACTATCTTTTTGGTAAACTATAACGGTAGCATAAGAAATACCGGAAACTATCATCAATGGTGCAATTAACTCATAACTGGAGGTTATCTCTGCAATTAAAAAAATGCCGGTAAGTGGCGCATGCATAACCCCACTTATAACAGCCGTCATGCCTACTAATGCAAAGTTTTCTTTAGGAAGTTCTTCAAACACACCTGTCATATTTACCACGCTGGCAAACAGATAACCTAAAAAAGCACCGGTAAAAATTGATGGGGCAAAAATACCTCCATTTCCGCCACCTCCGGTTGTAAATGCTGCTGCCAAAACTTTAAAAAGCATCACAAAAAACATGAACACTAAAACTATCCAGTATGAGTCAACCCAATTATAAAAGAGACTATTAGAAAGCAATTCCTCAACATTACCTTGCAATATATACCTTATGGCAAAATAACCTTCACCATAGAGAGGAGGAAATAAAAAAATAAGTGCTCCCAATCCCAAACCACCGATAAGTGCTTTTTTAAATCGATTGATACCAAACTTACTAAACCATGATTCAAGAGACAGCGTTACTCTGGTAAAGTAAATAGAAAACAATCCGGCAATTAAGCCAAGTAAAACAAAAAACGGGATTTGCTCTAATCTGAAAGGAGCCACTAAATTAAATTCGAAAGTACCTGCCTCCCCCATTAATAAAGAACTAACAAGCGTTCCGGTCACAGATGCCAGCAACAAAGGAATAAAAGAAGGAATGCTAAGTGTTAATAAAAGTATCTCCAGCGTAAAAACTACTCCGGTAACGGGAGCATTAAAAATAGCTGAAGTGGCTGCCGCTGCTCCGCATCCAATTAACAAAATTCTCTTCTTATAATCAAACCTGAAAAAACGTCCAAAAACGGAAGCAATAGCAGAGCCGGTAGTTACGATAGGTGCCTCTAATCCAACAGAACCTCCAAATCCAACAGTCAAAGCCGATGTTGCCATATGGGAATAGGTCTTATCTCTTTCTATAAAACCTGCTTTCTTCCGGATACTGTAAATAACATTCGTTAAACCATGCCCTAACTTATTTCTATTTAGATATTTTATAAACAATATAGTTAAAAACATCCCTACCATCGGATATAAAAAATACAAGAAATTGGGAAGTGATATTCGAAAATCTCTTGTCAGGAAATCTTGAATAAAATGAATGGATGTTTTAAGAATAACTGCAGCCAGCCCTGCAAATAAACCTATACAAATGCTGATAATCAACATTAAATAATCGGCTTTTACATTTCTGGTAAGCCAGTTTAAAAAATAAATTTTTATCTTTTGTAACATGGGTTGCAAAGGTAATGTCTTAAATTTATAATAGACAAGTAAAAAATCAAATTCCCCTCTGTTGACTAATATTTACCTATTTTATCTTTTTGAAATACCGGTATTCTTAAATCGTTTTAATATTATTCAGCTTGCACAACCAACTTAAATGACCCGTATGACAAGATTCATGACGAATGGCATGGTGTATCATCATTCTTTTAGAGTTATCTCCACCAAAATTTACATCAATTAAATTTTTTTCATTTAAATCTTGTTCTGAAAGTGTTTGCAAATGTTCTATAGAATTTTGATGAATTTCCTTTAATACTGACAAAGCTTCTTTTATATCAGGATTATTGTCCTTTCCTTGTTTCATTTCTTTTCCAAGAGCATAATTATCCAACCATTTAATATCTAATGGTTTACCACCCGTAGATTTCAATATCAAATAGTTTTCAGCCCAGCCAAGGTGACACACTATCCAATTAATAGAATTAAACTGAGTTCCATTTTCGAATGTAAAGACTTTATTTGAATCTACTCCTTTTAAATGTGATAAATACCATTTAGTTAAGTTTCTACAATTATCCATTACTTCGCTAAGAATTATCGCTTCAGATTTATATACTTCTTTCATATAGTTTGATTTTAATCGTTTAAAAATATCTTATCCGCTAAAAGTAATAAATTAAACCTTTACTCATAAAAAAAGGCTGCCTTAATAAAAGACAGCCTTTTTTATATTTTCTTTCTGTT
>REEL01000055.1 GCA_007695095.1 Chitinophagaceae bacterium
AGAAGCCGTAGGTAGTGTTGCGGTCAGGGCCAAGGTTGATGGGGGGGGAGTATTTCGCTTGAATATATCCTGTAATTTTGTTTAGTTCGGTCTCATCAAGTGCTCTATTGAATATGAGTATTTCTGCAAGTTTCCCGTTAAAATAATTTGCAGATGTACCTGCAGAACTTCTTCCAATTGTTATATTACTTAGCTCTGAGTATGAAACTTCTTTTAAGAAGTTTCCGTGAAATAAATTATTAATATAAATTTCTCCATTTGGGTTATTATTATTAAACTTAACAAGCCAAGGTCGGCTCATATCATAGTTTGTAGCAAAAGAGCTTATGGTACCATTGCCTTTGAAAAATTGAAATGCTGCAGAAGTGGTTGAAATCTGAGTGCCCCACCAAGAAGGTATTACTGAAGAAATAATTGCTCCTGCTGTTGTTCCCCTTCTTTCACCCAAAGCAATATAAGTAAAGTTTTCAGGGTTGAGTTCCTGGACTGCATCAATGATCAGGTATTGATTAGGTGTGAAATCCAGTGCTGGTTTATTCAAGAATGTAGTTATGCCAGGACGTTGTGATGCAATCATTTGCAACGCATGATTGTTTTCTCCACTTAAGTCAGTCCACTGCGTTACCTTATTATCAATGGAATCAAAAACATCTCCCCGAAGCCATAGACTTAAACCATCAATAAAGACAGGGTTTAAGGATATAAATTTAATAATTTCAGATCTAGTACTATCCATGCATAAGTTAAATGCAGCTACCCTCCAATAATATTTACCATGTCCTATTTCGAGAGAATAATTGGTATCCTCAAGACCATCTACTTCTATTATGATATCTTCAAATGATTCATCCAATGCCACCTGCAAGCTATAATAAGATGCGAAACTGGATTCATTCCATGAAAAATGTATAAAGCCATGCTCAATTATCTGGTTATTTTTAGGGTGTATTAAAGAAAAGTTTGTTGGAGGTTGAAAATTCGAGTACACATATACAAAGTTACTAGTGGTATCTGTGCACCCGTTAGAAGATTCAACTATAAGAGTTATTTCAAAAGATCCTGGTTTTTCAAAGGTTATAAAAGGATTCTGTTCAGTTGAAAAAATGTTTTCGTTATAAACCCACATCCAAGAGATAATTTCACCATCCGAATGAGGCAAACTTTGATCGATTAACTGAACTGGTATATTTATACATGTAGTATCCTTAGAAAAAATTGCCTGAGGTGAAAAAAGCACTTCAACAGGCTTTACAATACTTGCCTGGCAGGTAGAGTTTGCAATAACTGTTAGTGTCACATCAAAAATACCAGGTTCGTTAAATGTAAAATTAGGATTAGGTTCATTAGAAATAAACCCATTTTCAAATTCCCACAACCAGCTATTTAATTCATCGTCCTCTGCGGGCTCTGAAAGGTCAGTAAAAATAGTTTCTGTGCCAAGACAACTTGTTGTTGCACCAAAATCAACAGACGGTGCTGTTCCAATTATTTCTACAAAAATGCTATCTTCAGCTATACAACCATTTTCATTAATGACTGTAAGTGTGTAATTTCCAGTTTGCGTGATAACGATTTCAGGTGTTATTTCATTGGTATTCCACAAGTATGAAATAATTTCGGAATCTGGATCAGTTTCTACCAGACCTATTGAATTTCCTGAGCAAAGTTCAATGTCAGGGCCAAGACTTATATTTGAAGCAAAATCATCTAAAGCGAGGAAAATTGTATCTGAATAATTATAATAACCAAGGGTATCAGTCACCTTTACCCAATAATTACCTGGCTGTTCAACTTCAATTAAGCTGGTTCCTGCTCCATTTGACCATTCAAATGAATAGAGTTCGGGATTCGGAAGTTTGGTGGTTAGAAACACTGTACTATCCTTACAAATGATACTATTCGTTGCAGTTAAATTTACGTTTGGAAAGAATACTCTTATTGTATCACTTGTATTTAACCCAAAACTATCATTTGCTGTTAACCAAATCAATGAAGTCTCATTGGCTATAATTGAATTATTTATTGACCCATTAGACCATAAATAATTAGTAAAACCTTCAGGAGCAATTATACTTATCGGTTCAAAGCCATAATCTACTTTTACATCTTCACCAAGGTCGAGCTGCTTCGAATACTTTTGCCTTAAGTAGGTATTAATCAAATGAGTTTCTTGATCATTAACTGCTTTATTATATATTAATATTTCTGCAATCTTTCCCTTATAGTAACCTATGAATTGATAATTGGCGTATCCTATATGATAATTGTTGTTAGTAAATGGAGAAATAGCATTTGAAGCAGTTGTCGAAAAAACTTCATGTGTATTAATATACCCTTGTAACTGCGTGTTAATTGTTTTTTTTGTTTGAAAAATTTTTTTTGAGAAACCACTGTTAAAAAGATCTCCCGATGATGATTGAAAATTTCGATTTATTACATTAAATTTTTGATTTCCAACATTTCTTGTGATCCAATATCCATCTGGGAAAGGACTAATAAGAAAAAAAGGAAGCTGTAGGCTTCCACTTACAGTACCACCATCGGCTACAATAAATGTTGTAAAAGAAGATTGATGAATGTTATTTAGTTCTGTTCCTGTGAAAAAATGAGAAGTTCCGTCAAAATCAATCGCAGGTTTATTATTAAATGCATTTTCAATAAATATGGGCTGATTTAGTGTTTCTGCTTGTTCTGCGTGATTCCCATTACCACTCATATCAATCCATTGATATACTGAATTGTCGTTCTTTAGGATTTCTCCTCCAGCATCAAGCCAAAGAATATTTTCTGAAATGTCAGAAGGATTAAAAATTGTAAAGGAATAAGCAGGTGACCATTCATAACAATCTCCATTATCACAACTTCTTAGACGCCAAAAGTATTGACCCGATTCGGAAAAATCAAATTCGATTTCCGTTTCATCTGAAATTAGCTCATCTGCAACAAGTGGGATAAATTCAATATTTTCTGAAATTTGAAAATGATAACTTAAGTTCCCTTCAGTTTGATTCCAGGTAAATATTAAGGTACCTGAGCTAAATACTGAGTTGTTTTTTGGATTTATCTGATACGGAATATTAACAAACGCACAGATTGTAAATGAGTAAATTACGAAAAAAAATGTAATAAGTTGTTTCATTGCAATTCGGCTAACCACATCTCTTATTTTCTTTGTCATTCAAACAAGATCCCTAAATTTCCAAATAGTAAAAATTATCGGATTATTATTTTCACATATTTAAGTTATTTGATCAGCAATCAAAATTACTTCTTTTGTATGGCATTAACTACGCAATAACACCGAAATAAACACTATTTTTGGGGAAAAAATTGAAGAAGCATTTCAGTGACATAATTACCCGGATTAAAGATGTAAAAAAGGAGGGTTCCTTTATTCAGAATATCACCTACACAATTTCGGGAAATGCTTATGGTATATTACTTCAATTGATTTTCTCACCGATATTGGCCAGAATATACTCTCCTGAGGCTTATGGGGTTTTTGGATTATATATGGCTGTTGTGGCAAATATTAGCATGTTTTCACTATTGATGTTGCCAAATGCTTTTGTAATCCCTAAAAAAGAACGAGAGTTTTCGAGATTGCTTCAATTGACATTGTTTCTAACTATTTTTTCTTCATTAGTCGTTTCAACTGCTTTTGTTTTTTTTGGTCAAAATATAGCAAAGTTGTTTGATCATGATGGGGTGCAATGGTGGTATTATTTGGTTGGACCAACAGTTTTTTTGTTGGGAATAATACAGATTAACAGCAATTGGATTGTACGCTTGAAATTATTTAAAAAAACGGTAAAGGTTGGTTTTGTTACAGGTTTAGTGGGACGAATATTTAATTTATTATACGGAATTTTAAGCAAAGGGTCATCAATCGGATTGGTCATTGGCGAATTAACAGGAAAGCTTTTCGGATTATTTTTACAAATTAGAGTAATAATTGGCGCGAATTATAATTTATTATTTAAATCATGGTCTTATAAAAAAATGATTTGGGCACTAAAGGAGTTTAGAAGCTACCCCTTATTTTTATTACCAGGAAACTATATTAATCTTTTGGCAGGACAACTTCCTATTTTTTTGTTTGCATCTTCATTTGGTTTTGAAATGGTTGGTTTTTATACTTTTTCACTTGCAATGCTTGATATGCCTTTAAGGCTTTTCGGAAATGCAATTTCACCTGTTTTCACACAAAAGGCAGCTGAAACACAAAATACAAATCCCGAAAGAGTTGGATCTATCACAAAAGATGCATTTTTAAAATTGTTGCTTGCAGGTCTCATTCCTTTTGGATTGTTATCAGCATTTGGTGATTACATTTTTGTTTTTGTTTTTGGTAATAACTGGCAAATGGCAGGTACAATTTGCAGACTTTTAAGTGTTTTTTACCTCTTTCGACTTGCTGTATCACCAATTTCATCTGTCCTCGCAATTATAAGAAAAGAAAAATATGGACTAATAAACAGTGGATTGATATTTCTATTAAGAGTTATATCTCTTTACATTGGAATTTTTATCATTAATGATGTTTTAATTACAATTGCATTGTTTAGTCTGGCAGGGATAATTGCAATTTTTGTATTGATTTTTATTATATTCTCATTTTTAAAGCAAAATCCATATTCTATTATAGTAAAGGTATTTATTTGGGGTTCGGGATCGGTAATTTTTTTTAATAGCTTAAGATGGGTGCTGAATAACTTGATATTTTCCTAAAATATGAAAAACGTCAGTGAGTTTTATGATGGTTATGCTTCGCGTCAATTAGAAGCAAACGTTACACGAAGGCATAACCATATTATGAAAGGATTGGTTAGATTTGGACTAAAAAATGATCAAAAAGTACTTGAGATTGGATGCGGTATTGGAACATTAACCGGACTTTTGGCTGATTATTTAAACGATGGAATTCTGTTGGCAAATGATATAAGCCCTGAAAGTATAAAGATTGCTCAAAAACGTCTAATTAACTACAAGAATATAAAATTTATTACAGGAAACTTTTTGGATCTGCAAACAGAGATGGTTGTTGATGTTGTTGTGCTGCCCGATGTAATTGAACATATTCCTCTCTCAGAACATAACTTTTTATTTCAAAAAATCCAAAAACTCTTAAAGCCAGGTGGCTTTGTTTACATTAACATTCCCAATCCCTATTATCTTAGCTGGTGTATAGAACATAAACCCAAAATCCTTCAAATTATTGACCAACCAATTTATACGGATTTGCTTTGTAAAAATATTTATCACCATGGGTTATTCATTTTTCATCTGGAAACTCATTCTCAATGGTTTGAAAATGATTACCAAAGTATTGTTCTGAAACGAGTATCTGATCAAACAGAATTCAAAGAACTCACTTATATTCCAAAATCTATATTGAAAAGATTGCTTTTGAAGATAAAAAAGAAAATGTATGGTAAACGATAATGATCAACTGGTTTTATTAACCAATGAGTTTCCATATGGAACTGGAGAGACATTTCTGGAAAGTGAGATCACCATTTTGTCTGAACATTTTTCTAAAATCAGAATAGTACCTTTTTCTTTACCTCATAGAATCATAAGGACAGTCCCTGAAAATGTGACTATTCATTCGATAAGAAAAAGTGCCAGAGTAAGTAATTTGCTGTTGATTAGGAACTTTATTGTTTTTTGTAAATTGTTCTTAATTGATTTCTATTTCCAATCAAGAAAAATTTTATATCTAAAAAATTTTAGGGCTCATGTAAGTATTTTTAAGACTTCGTTGTTTTTTTCAAAAGGCCTTGAAAAGATTATTGATGATGAAAATCTTAGAAATGCTCTTTTTTACAGTTATTGGATGGATGTTTCAGCTGTTGCATTGAGTATTTTAAAATATAAAAGTTCTATTTCTCGATATATTTTTCGCACACATGGTTTTGATTTATATGAGGAAAGAAGAAAATACGGAATTATTCCATTTAAATATTCTGTGCTTTTAAACTGCAATAAATGCTTTACAATTTCTGCACATGGTTACAATTATCTGAATCTTCAGAAGAGGTTTAGAAATAAGATTACTTTGAGCTATCTGGGAGTAATCAACCATGGGATCTTAAATCCATTAAATTTTAACAAAGAGTTTATTATTGTTAGTTGCAGCAACCTGGTGCCAATTAAGAGAGTAGATTTAATAGCCAGAGCCTTGCAGAAAGTCGCATTTCCAGTAAGATGGATACATTTTGGAGATGGTGATGAGAGGAGTACTATTCGAAAATTGATTGAAAGTTTACCAAAAAATATTAAAGTCAGTCTAAAGGGAAGAGTAACCAATCTTCATATTCTGGATTTTTATCAAAACAATCAGGTTAACCTTTTTGTCAATGTTAGTAAAAGCGAAGGACTCCCTGTTTCAATTATGGAGTCCATTAGTTTTGGTATCCCTGTTATGGCAACAAATGTGGGAGGAACAAGTGAAATTGTAAATAAGCAGACAGGCATTCTTTTGCCGGAATCAATTTCGCCGGAATACCTGGCAAAAGAGATAAATCTTTTCGCTAAAAGTGATTTAAATAAACTAGAATTTAGAAAAGGAGTGCGAAATTTCTATTTAAACAATTTTAACGCTATAGAAAATTATACGAATTTTGCTTTATCATTAAAGACAATTGATTCTAATCAGAAATGAGAAATATTTTAATCATTTCCTACCACTACCCGCCCGATAACATCATCGCTGCCCGTCGTTCCGAGGCATACGCACGACATTTTCATAAGTTCGGTATTTTCCCCACCATTGTTACCGATAGATATGAAAAGGAGTATGATGGCCAAGGTAAATTGATAGGGTATAAAAATCACAAACCTTACGAAAAACCCATAACTGAACAATATAAATCCCACCGTGTGGTAAGATTGCCAAGGTATATAACTCCTTTACAGTGGTTTCAAAAATCCATTGAGCGAATTCCATTACTTAGCCCTCTTTTTACCCTGCTGATGAACTGCCTGGGCCATTTTGATATGCATTTATTAAGTCATCATGCCAATTATAAAAGTTTTTTATCAAATCACCTGAAAAACAATTCTTACAACATGATATTGGCAATAGACAGCCCGCACTTTCATGTTAGATTGGCATACTTACTCCATAAAGATTTCAGAATACCTTATATAGTTGACTTTAGGGATTTATATGATAATAACATACTGAACCAAGACTATAGACCAACGTTGAAAAGGAGAATAATCAATAATTTGAAAAAAAAAGCTTTTACAAAATGGCTTAAGAACACAAAGTTAATTACAGCATCTTCTCAATTATTGGCTGATTATTATGCCGGCCTTATTAATTGCAAAGGTTTCGAAATTACCAATGGATTTGAGGCCATAGATTATGAAGCTATTGAGCAGGAAAAGACTCAGCTTTTTCAGATTGCTTCAACCGGCCGTCTTTACTGCAATCAGGATTGGTCGGTTTTTGCCAGTGGAGTTAGGAAATTTAGTTCTGAACAAAAGCCTGATAATTTCAGGGTAGTATTTGCAGGAGTCAGGAAAGATGCGAATGATATTATTAAAACAATAAAATCATTTATTCCTGAACAATATTTAATGATTAATGGCTGGTTGGATAAAGAAGAAGTTTATCGCATACAATACTCTTCCTCTATTTTAATCGTTGCCTCCTGGCAAGGTACATTGGGAGTATATTCAGGTAAAATCTTTGAATATCTTGGTGCCCGTCGTCCCATTCTGTTTGCTCCTGGTGATAATGACGGAGTGGTTGACCGGCTCCTGAAAAGAACCCGGGCAGGGATTTCCACCAATACGCCGCAGGAAGTTTGTACCTTTATCACCGAAAAATACAACGAATGGAAGCAAACCGGACGGGTGAGTTACAGTGGAATAGAAGAGGAAATTATGAAATATACCCGGGAAAACCAGGTAAAGAAAATGGCGGAATTGATCCATAATTTTCTTCCCGCTAAATCAAACAGGTAGATTGTATGAGAAAACCATGGTTAAATTTAGCAATAGATAAAAAACTTTCAAAAATGCTAAGTCAAAAATATACGTCATATATGATATTTCATGTGTTAATTTATAGCAGGAAATCCTTTTACTAATGCTAAAGAATGATTTTTCTTTTTAAATCCTAACTATTTCCATCGCTTTGAAAACCCTTGAAGTTTATAAGAAATAAAAAACCAGCATATGAATGTTCTG
>REEL01000056.1 GCA_007695095.1 Chitinophagaceae bacterium
GAACATTCGAACAATCGAATAGTGAAGTAAAAAGTACAGAATCAAAAGTTGATTTAAGTAACATTCTAATTTCTAATTTCTTCATTCAGATGTTCAATTGTTCAAGTCAACCATTTCTGTTTTGTGCAATGGGATATCCAAATTTTAATTATTACTTGATGAAATATTCGTGGAAAGTTTGCACTTTATTTATCTTAATTATATCAATCCCTTTGATGGATTTAGGAATGCTTTTAATATTGGCCGAAACAAAAATTTTATTAAAACCCAGCTTTGCAGCTTCAGCAATTCTTTGTTCTATTTTTGGAATTGCTCTCACTTCGCCCGCTAAACCAACCTCGCCGGCAAAACACCATTCAACAGGAATTTGAATGTCCTCATAAGATGAAATTAAAGAAGCAATAACGGCAAAATCTATAGCCGGGTCGTCAACCCGTATACCTCCGGCTATGTTTAAAAATACATCCTGCATACCCAGTCGCAGTCCGCACCTTTTCTCTAAAACAGCTAACAGCATATTTAACCTTCTCATATCAAAGCCATTTACAGAGCGCTGTGGAGTTCCGTACACGGCTTTTGTCACTAATGCCTGGGCTTCTATTAAAATTGGCCTCAAACCCTCCATAGTTGCCCCAACGGCTATACCACTAAGATTTTCTGCTCTGCCTGAAAGTAACAGCTCTGAGGGGTTTTCTACACTGATTAAACCATCCTGCTGCATTTCATATATTCCCATTTCTGAGGTTGAGCCATATCTGTTTTTTACAGTTCTGAGAATTCTGTAAATATTATTTCTGTCGCCTTCAAAGTATAAGACAACATCAACCATATGTTCCAAAACTTTTGGACCGGCTAAACTGCCATCTTTGGTTATATGGCCGATTAAAAAGACCGGTATATTTCTGTTTTTAGCAAAGCTTATTATTTCTGCTGTCGACTCCCGAATTTGAGAAACTGAGCCCGCACCTGACTCTACCCTGTCCGTTCTCATCGTTTGGATTGAATCAATTATTAATAGCTGTGGATTTAATTTTTTAGATATTTTTATAATATCAGGCGTAAAGGTATCTGCTAAAAGATAGCATTCATCTGCTTTTAAACCAATTCTTTTAGCTCTTGATTGTATCTGGTGAATGCTTTCTTCTCCTGAGACGTAGAGAACACCAGATTCAGGATAGTTTGCTGCTATTTGCAACATTAAGGTTGACTTTCCTATACCCGGCTCACCACCTACGAGTATTACCGAGCCCGGCATCACACCACCACCTAAAACACGATTAAATTCATTATCAGCTATTTGTATTCTTTCGGTTGTTTCAGACACTTCATCTCCAAGTCTGACCGGTGATAAAGCTTTTTTCTTTTCAGAAGGGTCTCTTTGATAGGCTGCAACTTTATCAGTTGATATTATTTCCTCTACATAGGTGTTCCATTTTCCACAAGAAGGGCACTTCCCAATCCATTTAGGGGATTGAGCTCCACATTCCTGACAAAAAAAGGCGGACTTTGTCTTTGCCAATTTTAATTAGTTTACAAAAAAAAGAGGCTTTTATCTAAAAGCCCCTTTTCGTTTATGTTTAATAAATAGTTTTTAGAATCTCGGGCAGTAAATTGTCTTAGCTCTTGACTCCGGAAATGCTCCTATATAAACCAAAGATGCTTCAAATCCACCTCTTGAATTAGTTGCAGCTGTTAATCTTGAAAAATTTAAGTCATAGCTGAATCCAAAATTAAATTGTCCGTAATCCACACGTGCTGCTAATACTAATGATTCACTATTGATAACACCTTCTGTTCCGTTAACCATTCTGTAAAAAGGTCCAATGTAGAATGCGTTTCCATCAGGAATGTGCGTTTCGAATAAAAACTTGAAATAAGTGCCAATCATTGTTTCAAAAGCAGGACCCTGAACCATCATCATTAATGAAGGTAACATATCCACCTGATCGGCTATTTGAAATTGCATACCGGTATGAAATGATAATCTTGAGTAAAGACGCACTTCACTTGCATCATAAAAAGATTGTACCGGCTGATTTATGTGATACATGGAAAATCCTGCATAATAGTTAGTTCTTCTTTCCTGAACATAATACCAAAAAATACCTCCCGATAAATCATAAAACATGTAGTTATCTGAAATATTTGTTTCTCCACTTGAAAGTCCGGGGTTAAAGCCTTCTCCGTCAAATTGATTTCCCCATCTCAGGTTATCGAAATTAATACTTCTTTGAGCAGCTCCTGCCTGAAATCCGGCAGTTATAAAGTTATTACCTCTTTGACTCAAATTTTTTATGTAAGAAAAAGATAATCCTGCATAATTGGTTCCAAATTCAGATTCCCCGGCTTTGTCAGATAAAAATACTAAACCAACTCCAAAAGCATCATGATCATCCAGACCACTATTTAGTCTGAAATCAACAGCAGCTGAAAAAGTTCTGAACATTGGAACACTCTCATCTCGTAAAACACTGCTCCACTGACTTCTGTAAATTCCTGAAACCCGGTAATTACCACTAAAAACTCCGGTCATGGCTGGGTTTGTATTCAATGGAGTTGCATTATATTGAGAAAAATGCGGATCCATTGCTTTAACTTCAGAAGTGAAAACAACTGAGCAAAGTAGAATTAATATAATTGATAAACTTTTTTTCATGATAATTTATTTAGAATATTCGATTTTATAAACTTTAGTTTCTGAAATTCGGAAACTATATCAATAATAATTGTTTTTTGTTAAATAATTAAACCTTTATAGAGATTATTTTATCTGATTAAAGTTACACTACCTTTTTTGATTCTTTGCTGACCATCAATATAAGTAGCTTCAACATAATAAGCATATACTCCGGGATTCATATCTTGTCCCTGGAATGTACCATCCCAACCTTGATTAATATCATTAGTTTGGAACACTAATGCACCCCATCTGTCAAATACTCTTAGATCTATGCTTTCTATTGAAACACCATAAACCATGAATATATCATTGACTCCGTCTCCGTCCGGGGAGAATGCGTTTGGTACATAAAGAATTAAAGGGTTTTCAACTTCTATAAGTATGCTGTTTGTGAACGGACATCCGTTTTCATCAAAAACAGTTAACTGATATGTTGTTGTAACTAAAGGATTGGCCATTGGTTCCTGACAATCAGAACAGCTCAAACCTTCTAATGGAGACCATGTATAAGTATAATTTCCATCAGGTATAATTTCCGATGTTATCTGAACAGGGTCTGAGCCTAAGGCATATTCAATCATATCCTCAGTGAATAAAATAGAAACAACCGGTGGTTCAGTAATGTCAACATTACCTGTAACAGAACAATTATTATCATCTGTTACTGTAACTACATAACTACCGGCAGGAATATTTCCAATCTCTGGGGTATTGAAAGTACCAATATCAGATACTTCATAGGTATAAGGAGCAACACCTCCTGTAACATCTATAGAAATAACTCCATCATCTGTATTCGGACATGAGGTTTGTTGGCCTTCTAAACTTGTTAATTCAAATAGATCCGGTTCGTCAATTACAAAACTGATACTATCTATACAACCATTGTCATCGATAACCACAGCCATAAAACTGCCGGCCTGTAATCCGCTTGCAGTATTACCACTTTGACCATCACTCCAGTTTGTTGTATAAGGTGCTGTACCACCGGAAATTTGAATTTCTGCGCTTCCGTCACCTGCTCCATAACATGTTAAATCAGTTGTAGATACAGCTAAATCTAAAGCATCAGGAGCTGTGAGAATGATATCATTTACAAAAGCCTCACAACCTTGTGCATCTGTAACTATCAGGTTATAAGAACCTGCTTCTAAATCAGTAATCGTTTCTCCAACTTCATTGTTATCCCACTCAAATGTGAATGGTCCGGTTCCACCTGCAGTTACTGTGGCAGAAATACTTCCATCAGAACCTCCAAAGCATGAAACATTTTGTGTTTGTATATCAACTTCGATTTCAGGTGGAGATCCTACTGTTACCTGCTCTGTTTGTACACAACCAACACTATCAGTTACACTTACGGTATAAGTGCCCGGACCAATGTTTGTTGCTTCAGGTGTAGCCTGAACAGGTGTAGTATTCCACTCAAAACTATAATTAACTATATCACCTCCTACATTAGCAGAGGCACTTCCATCTGTAGCACTAAAACAGCTTGCATCTACAGAACTAACTGATATGGTAAAGCTATCCGGTTGAGTTAAAACAATGGTATCAAAAGTTTGACAATTATTAGCATCCTGAGTTTGCAGTATATAAGTACCGGCAGTTAGACCTGAAATAGAAGGGTCTGTTGATGATGATCCGACTATCCACTGAAAATCATAAGGATCAACTCCACCGACAACACTATTTACTGTTATACTACCATCATCTCCATTATAGCAGCTGACATCTGTAAAGCTAATATCAGTAATTATTTCATCCGGTTCTACAAGTTCAATTGTATCAGTACCCGGACAACCTGCTGCATCAGTAATGAAAACAGAAATAACTCCTGCACCCTGATTAAATAAAACAGTATCACCTACGGTACCGTCAGACCAGGTTATATTATAAGGTGCAGTTCCTCCCGTGGCGGTAACACTAACTATTCCATCTTCAAGTCCAAAACAAGTGGGGTCTACTTTAGATAGAGTTACATCTACCAAAGAAGGTAATCCGACTGTTATTGAATCAGTATAAACATCACAATTTACAGCATCATTAACAGTTACTGAATAAATGCCCGGCGGCACATTAAATAATGTGTCAGAAGTAACACCGTTTGCTGTTTGACCCGTATTCCAAACAATATCATAAGGAGCAACTCCGCTAAGGAAATTAACCACTACATTGGCAACTGTATCTTCACAATCATTGTAGAAGTAAGATAAATCGATATCGATAGGTTCAGCGACACTTATGGTTACTGTATCTGTATCTTCACATATTCCGTCAGAAACGGTTAAAACATAAGTATAAGTTCCCGGTGCAGGGGGAGTAAAAATAGGACTTTCCACATTTGCTGAATCCAGATTATCTGCCGGAGACCATGTGTATACAAAATCACCCGGAGGTGGAGGGCAGCTCACAAAACGCATGTTTGGTCTGTCTGAACTTTGTCCGCCACTTGCTAAATTGAATGGCATAGCGCAACCGCCACCCGGTGCAAATAACTGACTGGTATAAATAACAGAGTTTGCAGGTCCAGGTGTATAATTGATGATATCAGTAAAATCAAAGTTTGGATTACTAAAACAAATTTCAATTACAATATTAGAAGTGCCATCCCAGTCAAAAGTATTATCTAACTGGAAGTTATTCCATCCGGAAACGGTACTATAAGCAGAGTTACTGTAAACTAAATCTAAACCGCCAATAAAATCGTTATTAAATGAACTTTGGCTGGTACAACCCATTTTTATTTCAAAATTTTCAAAAGGTGCTGTTGAGTTTTTAAAAGCAATTCTTAATGCAATCTCGGAAATAACACCTGTACTTAAGCCTTCATTCTGAAGTTCAGCTGCGGTATAAATTATCTGAATACGACCATCTGTATCATCTCCCTTAAATGGAGAAGTGACATTCGAAACATTGCCTCCGGAAACTGTTCCCATTTCTACCGGGGCAGCCGGGTTAGGGCATACCGTATTATTGGCTCCACAACTTAATAATACCGGTGAAGGTGTTCCAATAACATTTGAAGTTAATTGTATCGGATCTAAATTACAGAAACTTGTATCCGGGCTTGCTTCAACTTCAACGGTTTGATCCGTCACTACAGTTACAAAACTATTTCCAACACAACCACCGTCATCGACTAATACTTCAAAAGTAGTTGTTTCAGTAGGGAATGCAATAGGATTTGATATACTTGAATCAGAAACTAAATTTGAAGGCAACCAGGTAATATCCATACCCGTAGTTTGAAATAAACATACCCCAAATCTGGTATTTGGACGCTGATTACTTGAACCGGTTATAGCATTATTTGTACAAACGTTTGCGTTGTCAGCTCTGTACCAAATTACCGAGTTTGTAGGAGTTGTTGTGAAAAAGTTTTGCGTATTCTGAGATGTAAAACTAGAGTTATTAAAACAAACTTCAACAATTAAGTCAGATACTCCGTCCCACTCATAATTGGTATCGAAAACATGCGTATTCCATCCATTTACAACATTTACTGTTTTAGGATCATAAACTTGCGTTAAGCCTGTCTGCCAGGTAGTTAAGGTGTTCATTGAAGTAACGCATCCCATGCGAATTCTAAAATTATTTAAAGTAGTTTGTCCACCTAAAGTTGCAACTTGAAAACTCAATGAGGTGATAACACCCGGATTAACTCCCAATGCCTGCAATTCTGCAGCAGTATATAACATTTGAGTTCTGTTACCCCAGAACCAGTTACCATAAATAGCAGGATAGGTATTGCCTGTATTGGCGCTAGTACCTGTACCTACAGTAAACTCATCAGGTGTAGTTAAACAAGGTGCATTAAACTCACCACAGAGTCCGCTTGAGCCTGCAACATCTAGTTGCACAGCTCCTCCCGGGCAAATAGTGTCCGGGTCAGCAATTGCTATAACATTTGGTGCGACACCCAAAAGAATTACACTTACAGAATCAACTATTCGGCAACCATCATCAGAAACCATTTCAACTTCATAAGTTGTGGTTTCAAATGGGTTAGCAATTACATTAGCTCCGCTTGTTGTGTTGAGTCCGTTGGATGGTGACCAGCTAATTCCATAAGGTCCAAAAGCCGGATCCGGATTTACATTCAACATTGTGCTGTTAAACTGACAAATTGAGTCATCATCTGAAATGGTATAGGTAAAATCATCTACTACAAAAACGGTAACTGTGTCTCTGTTTTTGCAAATAGGATTTAAATTACTTTCAACTATGTAGGTTGTTGTCTGGTTAGGACTGGCCGTTGGATTTGGGATATTGGGGTCTGAAAGCCCGTCAACAGGAGTCCATGTAAAGGAAGAGCCTCCAATTGCCTGAAGTTGCACCGGACCTCCTGCATCGCAATAAAATAAATCCGGACCGGCAAAGGTCCCCGGCAATACGTTAATTTGATATGAAAAGGTCGCTTGCCCGGGATAAGGACAGGCATCATCCGTAACGGTTACGGTAAAAAAGTGGATACCTACATCCAAAGCAGAGGGCTGCCAGGTAAAAGTACCGACAATTGGTCCGTTTCCAGAACCTGTAATTTGAAAATCAGCATCAGGGATAGCCGAACCCACATTTGTAACTATATCAATTGTGACAGCTGTATCCGGTGTGCTGGCAATAATATCAAAAGAAATTAGACCGTCCGGACAGGTTTCTACTACCGTACTATCTAACTGCGCGCCACCTTGCAAATCTACAATTGGTGATACGTTAGGGATAGTGTTACATGGAACAACGAAAATCTGAATATCTCTAATAGTTGAGCCAATCAATTCTCCATTTCTATACTCATCTACCCTTATGGTTAAAACAGCAACCTGTGTTCCGTCCGGAGTGAAAGAAATCTGACCTGTTTGTGTATTAAAGACTAAAGGTCCGATTAAATCCATTGGATTTGTTGGTGAAAAAGAAGGATCAGAATAGTTAATTGGGTTTCCTCCGTTCGTCATAGGATTGACCAATGAAAAAACCAAAGAGTCACCATCAAGGTCAACTGCACCAAAATTTAAGTTGTTTAACTGATTTGCACAGGCATACTGTAAGGCTGTACCTGTGAAGACAGGAGAGTTATTACATAATCCGTTGGTGTTATCAAGGTTTGTTTCTATATAAAATTGCGCTCCTGCAGGGTTTTGCAAGTTTGTGATTTGAGAGTTTCTACAGCAAAGGGAGTAAGTTATAACCCAATCATCACATTCCTGTGGAAGTGTAATTATTGCTGTATAAGTATATAACTCCAGTCCGGGAAGTGGTCCGTTATTACAAGCACTTTGACTGCTTTGTGCCTGACAAAGGAAAGGCACTTCTTGTCCGCCGGCAGGTGTGCCCGGAGGAGAACCCGGAGGTGGCTGCATACTAAGCGACTGATTAAAGCTTTGGCCACAAGAGGCAGAGCTTATGTTAACATTAGGCGATGCCGGTGCACTAATTCCATCGCAATCATTGTAGTAGGTAAAAGTGATTTCGTATTGGTTATTACCCAGACAAGTGTAGGATAAATCTCCACCTACCGCATGACTTGCTTCTGTAGTTTTTGTAAAAAAAACAGAAATTAGCAAGAGGGTTAATAATATTTTTGTGTAAAATTTAAAACGCATAATCTATTGTATTCAGATTTCAAAATTATATAAGGAACATTATGTAAAAATACAAAATATTTTTTAAAACTTCAAAAAACAAAGAATATTTAACATTAAACAGATAGTATATATAACTGATTATTAGTTATGATTCATATTTTTTCTCACAAACACTTATTGAATCTAATTTTTAAACTAAGTTTGCAATAGAACAAATTCTTTCATTTTACAAAAAAAAAAGCAATGTACAGAACTCATAATTGTGGTAATTTAAGGTTAAATAATAGTGACCAAAATGTTATTCTTTGCGGTTGGGTTCAAGGGGTAAGAAATCTTGGCGGAATGACATTTGTAGACTTACGAGACAGATATGGAATTACACAATTGGCCTTTAACCTAGAAACAGATGCTGATTTGTGTCAAAAAGCCAGAAAGCTTGGTAGAGAAGATGTTGTCCGAATTGAAGGAGTTGTGAATGAAAGGAGTAGCAAAAACGCTGACTTATTGACCGGTGATATTGAAATTGTTGTAAAGACTCTTGAGATACTTAATAAAGCTGCCTTACCACCCTTTTTAATAGAAGAAGAAACGGATGGTGGGGATGAGCTGAGAATGAAATACAGATATCTGGATTTAAGAAGACCTAATATTCAGCAAAATTTAATTTTCAGGCATAAAGTAGCACAATCTGTCCGTAGATTTTTAGACAAAAAAGATTTTTTGGAAATTGAAACTCCTTTTTTAATTAAAAGTACTCCTGAAGGTGCCAGAGATTTTGTAGTACCCTCCAGAATGCATCCCGGTCAGTTTTATGCTTTACCTCAATCTCCGCAAACTTTTAAGCAACTTTTAATGGTTTCCGGTTTTGACAGGTATTTTCAAATTGTGCGTTGCTTCAGAGATGAAGATTTACGGGCAGATCGTCAGCCGGAGTTCACACAAATAGATTGCGAATTGTCTTTTGTAAATCAGGAAGATGTATTGCAAATTTTTGAAGAGATGTTAAAAAGTGTCTTTAAGGATGTATTGAGTATTGAACTACCATCCGTTGAAAGAATGGATTATAAAGATGCTTTGAAATATTACGGGAATGATAAGCCGGATACCCGCTTTGGAATGAAAATTCATGAGTTAAATGAATTGGTAAAAAATAAAGGATTTAAAATATTTGATGAAGCTGAACTGGTTGCCGGAATCTGCGTAGAAGGTGCATCATCTTTTAGCAGAAAACAAATAGATGCTCTAACGGAGTTTATTAAAAGACCCCAAATAGGAGCTTCCGGTTTGGTATATGCTAAAATAGATGAAACTATAAAATCTTCTGTAGATAAATTTTATTCAAAAGAGGATTTAACTGAATGGAAAAAAGAATTTAATGCCAAAACCGGAGATTTAATTTTGGTAGTTGCCGGAGATAAAAATACCACCCGGAGAGCATTATCAGAATTAAGATTAAAATTAGGTAATGAGCTTGGATTAAGAAAACCCAATGATTTTAAAGCTCTTTGGGTATTGAATTTCCCGCTTTTGGAATGGGACGAAGAGGCTCAAAGATATTATGCTTGTCATCACCCATTTACAGCACCAAAAGAGGAACATATTGAGTTGCTGGAAAAATCACCGGAAAAAGTATATGCAAATGCATATGATTTGGTTTTAAACGGAAATGAAATTGCAGGCGGATCAATCAGGATTCATAATCGTGATTTACAGGCAAAAATATTTGAGGTATTAGGCTTGTCAGAAGAGGAAGCTAATGAAAAATTTGGATTTCTGATGAAAGCATTTGAGTATGGAGCTCCGCCTCACGGAGGGATTGCTTTTGGTTTTGACAGATTGGTGGCGCTGATGAATGGTTTTGAAAATATCAGAGATATGATAGCTTTCCCAAAAAACAATGCCGGCAGAGATGTGATGCTGGATAGTCCATCAAATATTGATCAGGAACAATGGGAAGAGTTAAAACTTAAACCGAAAAAAGACTAAGTTTATAAAGTGTTTACAGAGCCCGGCTTGTATCCCAATTTTTCTATTTTTTCAGTAATTTCTGAGGATGCAGTTTCTTCCGGATTGTAATAAAGTATAGCATTGTTTTTTTCCAGATTTACCTGAACTGATTGAATGCCTTTTTCTGACTTCAGTCCTTCTTCAATTTTTTTCACACACATCATACAACTCATTCCTTCAATTGGAATTTCTATTTGTACTTCCGAAACTGCAATTTCGGTATTTACTGCTTCTTTTTGCTCAGTCTTATTGCTATCAACACTATTACATGCAGACATAAACGTGATGAAAATTAAAATTGACAGTATGCTGTATAGTTTCATTTTTTAAATTTTAGATGATTTATCGCTTTATACTATGCAAATATAACATTTCAAAGATTGAAAAAATTCAATTAAAGCCTTTAAACTTTTCCCTGAATTTAATTATAAAATAACCACTGTATACCCAGTTGAAAAGTTCTCGGGGTAATTGGATATCTATAGCTTCCCCAGTCTGTTTCCTGCGGAAATAAATCTGAATTAACATGTGTGAGACTCAAAGATACCCTGACAGTTTGAATTTTTACATTTAAAAATATATCAACAACCGGATGATAGGATGGTTTCCAGTTTCTTTGCTCATAATAGATGTTATTCACTATGTCATATCCCTGCATAAAAAAACTTTCCCTGTGGCGAATGTCTAAGCCTAAATTAAATGTCAAAGCCTGATTAAATAGGTCGTTTTGAAAAAATAAAGAGTGATGAAGCTGAAAAGCAGGAAAATCTATTGGAGCTTTATCTGATAAGTATCTGGCTAATAAATAGTTTTTTAAATGAAATCTACCCAAATTTAATTGATGTGATACGCTTAAATCCAGATTTAAAAACATGTCATCATGCTGTGTCGGTGAATATAAATCGTTAAAATAAGTGTAATTATTAAAAAACTGAATGCTTGCATTTACTGAAAAATTTGATTTTTTTGATTGCAAACCGGAATGCAGGCTATGCACAGTAGTTTTTTCAAAATCATTTTCGTAAGAAAAAAAACTCGATTCATTTTGCTGCATTATAAAATAAGGTTCTGATTGCTGATACCTGTATCCTGCATTGATTATCCAGTTTTTATTTATATCATAACTGCTCTCTGAAGTAACCTGAAAGTCTCCCGAATTATAGCCCGAATAAATGAATTCAGCTTCTAATGCAGAGGAGAATCTCCTACTTAAAAAATTGAGGGAACCTCCTGTTGAAAATTGAAGAAAGGCAGCATTTGAATTCAGATTTTGGACATTTATGGAAGCAAAATCCTGATAAATGGCATAGTTCAACATAGGTAAATTGCCATCCTCATTTTTTTGCTCAAAAATTCTGCCCCGAAAACCCAGTCTTTGGTCAATAATACGAACTTGAGCATTACGATGAATACTATCTACAGTGGTATTTACATTGTCCGGATAAGCATTTTCATTTGGATTAAAATCTGTAAAGCGATGGTTGCTTGTTTTGTATTCGATTTTATGAAAAATTATGTTATTTGACGGTTCCGGCAAAACAGCTAAAAGAGTGTCATTTTGAATAGTGTCATTCATTGCGACTGTATCTCTTTGAATTATTTCAGTATTTCCAATTCTCCATTTTTGCTGTAGTAAAAAACTGTTTTGACTAATGTTTCTTTCTGCATTATTTAATAAAATCGGTACAAGCTCTTTGTTGATTCCGGGATTTTCATTCAGATAATTGATGTTTTCAAGGCCTCCATTTTCCTGCCCTCTGTGATTATTTAAGAAAAAGGCAAAATCAATAGTGTGGTCTGCTAAAGGCGATACATAGCTTAAGTGTGTGCTCAGGTGATTATTTAAATTTCTTTGCCGGTTGTAGGCGCCTTTGGAATTTATCCGTTGAAAGTCACCGCTAATTTGAAAACCTCTGCCAATAGGTTGACTGTGAATTGCTCTGGCCATTACTTTTTCATTCCCGCCAAATAATAGCGATAGATCGGTATAGGGGAAAGTATTTTTATACACTTTTAGATTTTCAGGATTTCTATTCCAAACACCTAATAAATTCGGAGCGTAACGGAAACCAAAACCCTGCTCCGGAATTTCGGCCAAAGATAAATTTGGAGATCCCGTATTTCCGGTATTTAATGAAAAATAACCCGGCTTATTAACCGGGTCAAAAAAGTGACTTTCTTTAGCCAAAGTATCGACATAAAAAGTTTCTTCTGCATTTTCAAAAAAATAATAATAAACAGTTTTGCTGCTTTCTTCCTGAATTTCCTCAGCATTTACTGAGGTAAAAATTAGAAAGAGTAAAATCAGGCAACTAAAACTGTTTTGAAGGTTCATGAGGCTTATTCTTTGTCTCTTTTTATAAGTTGTTCTACGAGTTTAGCTAAGAGAGGAGCCTGTTTAGAGGCAACTTCAATAACAATTTCATGGGTAGTCTTTTTTATAACATCTTTTGGATAACCCATGTCTGTAATAACGGATAGTCCAAAAACCCGCATGTCCATATGTCTGGCTACAATAACTTCCGGTACAGTTGACATACCTACAGCATCACCTCCGATAATATGCAGGTATTTGTATTCTGCCGGAGTTTCAAGAGTGGGTCCCTGCAAACCTATATAAACGCCTTCGTTTGGTTTAATATTCAGCTCTTTTGCAATTTCTTTAGCGAGATTTAATAAATCTTTATCATAAGCATCCATCATATCCGGAAACCTGGGCCCCAATTGATCATAGTTTTTGCCTCTGAGCGGATGTTCTGCATGTAGATTAATATGATCGTTAATAAACATCACTTCTCCTGTTTTGAAGTCCGGATTAGTACTTCCAGCTGCATTGGAAACTATAAGTGTGGAGGCTCCCAGCGTTTTAAAAATTCGTACAGGAAAAGTTACTTCTTCCATGCTGTAACCTTCATAATAGTGAAATCTGCCCTTACTCACAACTACTGCTTTTTCAGCAATATATCCAAAGATTAACTTCCCGTCATGCCCTACTACCGTTGAGGCAGGGAAATTAGGTATGTCTTCAAACAGGATCTCATCGTGGATTTCAATTTTATTTGTCAGTTCTCCTAATCCACTGCCAAGTATAATCCCGTATTGAGGTTTTATACGAGTTTTCCCATTTATAAAAGTGGTGGTTTGTTCAATTTTTTCTAATAGATTCATTTGTCAGGATTTATAATATGATAATTGTTTTTCAATATATTTCAATACGAGCTTGTCAAAATTTTCGGCCTCCGAAGACGAGCAAAATTCAACCTCAGTTTCAACTACAAAAATCGGTAAGTTCTCTTTTAAAATAAAACTTTTCCATTCATTCAATCGGATTTCATCTTTCACGGTCGTAAATACGTTACCTCTGTTTTTAGAATACCAGTTGCTGATTGTAGCCATGTCATTTTCCTGAAATCTGTAGTGGTCTCTGAAGAAAAGTGAGTCAAAATTCTTTCCGCTACTTTTTTCAAAATAATCCTCAAAAGGTTTGGTGTCAGCAATTGCCGCCAGTAAAAGTTTATTTCCTAAAGGTATTTGGCTACTAATTTTTTCAGGATTAAAAATTGGATAAACACCTTTGTATTTAATTTTAGTAAAAAAGACCGGAGCAGAAGAATATTTTTTTATTTCTTCTTTATACTCGTTTTGAACTTTGTCTGAGATTTGTTCAGGGCACTTACTCACTATTATCATATCAGCTCTCGAAGCTGCCGATCTGCTTTCGCGCAAATTACCCGCCGGAAGTAATTCATTATTGAAAAAAGGAAAATGAAAAGGCGTGATAAGTATGTTTAAACCGGGTTTTAACCTTTTATGCTGAAAGGCATCATCTAATAAAATAACTTCTGTTTCAGGATAATCGTTGAGCAAATGAATAACTCCCCAAATTCTGTTATTGGCCAGTACCAGAGGAGATTCCGGCACATAGTTTTTTACCATTAAAGGTTCGTCACCACAAAGTTCTACATCTGTTTCTTCAGCAGGAACTTCAAAAGTTTTATTTCCCTTTCTGCCATAGCCACGACTTATGATTCCGGACTTATAGTTTTTATTTATTAAGCTTGAAAGATATATGACCATTGGTGTCTTGCCGGCTCCACCCACGCTTAAATTACCGACTGATATAACAGGGATATCAAATTCAGCAGATCTGAAGATTCTTTTTTTAAATAAAAAATCTATAAAAGAAATGCCCAGGCCATACAGCCAGGCAATAGGACGTAGATATGTCCTTTTTTTATTTAAACTCACTTTTTTAATCATCTTAAAGAATTAATTCTGTCTGCCAGGGTGCAAAGATAAAATTCAGTTTGGAAAGAGTTGTTTTTTTTGTTAAAAGGTGGAAATTTGCAACTATAAATAGAATGCCGTTGTTGGATTCCTAAATTATTAATCGATGAGCCGAAAAGTGCAGTTAGAAATTTTGAAAGAGTTATTGTGGTTGGGAATTGCTGTAATACTATGTTTGGGAGTTACATATCCGCTGTTTGGAGTCATAGACAATCAGCATCTGTTATTGAACATTGGTTTAATCGTCTTGTTTGTTTACTATTTTCGATTTACTGTATTTTTAGGTGATGTTCGTATTTTTAAGAATAACTACATAAAAGCAGGTTTTTTTGCATTGAATATTGGAGTTTTCCTTTTTACACTTGAGCGTTTACAATATTTCTTTTATGTTTTTGACAATTATGACAACCGATATTTTGCCTCAGGCAATGAAATTGAGATGAGCCAGCCTCAGTTTTTCTCTATGGTAGAATTTTTTAAGAAAGAAATCGTTTTCTTCATGATTGGCTTCCTCATTTTAATCGTTTTTTTACAGTTTCGTTTATTATTTTCAAAATGGAAAAGAAAAAAGTCCTGAATAGTTTATTCTTACCGGGTTTTATAATTGCATTATTTTTCGGGATAACTTCTTGTGATAACCGAAATTGCAGCGATGTAGTCTGCGGAACGGGGGAACAATGTTTAAACGGAGTTTGTGTATGCGCTCCCGGATATGAAGGTGAATCCTGCGATAGTCTTAGCTATGTAAAGTTTTTAGGAAGCTATGAAGTGGATCAGTTTTGTGCTCAGGGTCCTTTTACTCAGTATGTTTCAACTATCGCTTATCCCGGCGGTCGAGTAGACAGAATTTTAATCAATAATATTTTAGGAATGGGAATCTCAGCAGAAGGCTTTGTGTCAGGCAGATTTATTCAAATTCCGGAACAAAATATTGGAAATGTAAACCTTTCAGGAAACGGAAATTATATTTCTTCGACTACAATTGACATATCGCTTGATTATATTTTTGCCGGTCAGTATTTTTCCTGTACAGCTACTTTCAAGCGCTAGTTTTATTTAATAATGTTTTTGTTTAGAATGTTTTTGGTGACTAACAACCATAGACTGGTTTTAACAATTTCACCCATTCGCAAGCATTTCAAAAATACCTTTGTTTTATAATGCTCTGCTAACTCTTCTCTTAGGAGCTTAATGTTTTCATCCGTTGAAATTGTATCATTTACCATGACATCCAAAAGGTCTTTTAACTGATATCTTGATGACTTGATTCTCCCTGCTATTAGAGCTCTTTCTTCACGCTGGTATTGCATAATAGTTTCCTTGGGAAGTAGCTTCATAACAAGCTCCACAAAGGCAAAATTTTCTTTAAAAAACTGAGGTCTGTAAATTTTCATTCTTCCCTCATAAGATTGTTGATCAAAATCAATAGCTCTTATTCGGTACTGTACCTCTTCAAAGTCGGGAGTTATGTCAAAAATAAAATTATAAGCTCTCATATCTCCCAACAATCTCACAAAACATCTTTCATTAAACTTTACAAATTCTTTGGCTATTCTTGTTTTATTGGTATCCGGCTTATTTAAGTATTTATCTTTAAAGACATCTCCCGGAATGCCGGCAATATGCTCTTCGATGAGGGTGTTTTTGTGTACCAAAAAATTAATACGGTTTGGTGATAAAATATGCTCCAGTTCTAATCCGTAGACTCTTGATGCATCTGCTTTTTTTACATAAAAATGATCATAATTATCATTCAGCTTATTAATAATTCTGATTCGGTAGGGGTTTGTATTTCCGAAAGTGCAATAATCAATACGTTCCACATCCAGGTGAGTCATCACACTCAAATCGCCTTCTGCCTTGAGAAGCGCATAGATTTCTCTTAATCCCTGATATAGGTTTTCTCTTTCTGTCTCTGAATATATGCAACTTTCCCAAAGGGTATTTTTACCATCTTTATCATAAAGATCAATGGTCGATTGGTGATAAGCTAATTCTTCGTAAGATACAGGGAGCTTAAATTCCCGGTTATATGCCCTTAAGTATTTCCTCAGAGAAGGATTAATCTTATAGAAAGGTTTTTTTTTGGACATATAATTTTCTTCCATAAGCTGTTTTATCTGAATCTGTCTGCAGATTTCACCAAATCCTCATCTTTTTTAATGGATTTAATAGCTAAAAATATAAATATTAACTTTAAAAAAGGCAGAAAGGTAAAATAGGAAAAAATAAAGACAGCATCTGATACTAAGTTTTGCTGTTCAGTATGGAAGGTAAGCCTGATAAGTATGGATAAAACCAGTATCAGTAAAAAGATAAACCATCCTATCTTTATCTGGAGAGGGCGATTTTTAAATAGAAAAATGTTTATAGCGGATAAGCCTATGATGAAAATATTAGAAAGTAAAAGGCTTATATGATCGGTTATGTAAAAAGCTCTTACTGATTCGCCGATTAATTTAATTTCGTAAATCGGAGTGAAAAATAAGACGGCAGCCAGAAAAATTATTATCAAAAAATATACAGTTTGTATTCTCTGAATCATTGGTTTTATTTTAGGGAGTTAACGGTAAAAATTTAACTTTGCAAAGGTATAATAAGCAATAAAAAAAACCTAAAAAAAGGTTTGTTCAAATTTTGCCTGTTGTAAATATAAAAATAAAAAATATAAAAAGCTATGAAAGCAGTTTACGTTATAGAGGCTTTAAGGACTCCTGTTGGCAGGTATGGTGGAACTTTAGCTCAGGTTCGCCCGGATGATTTAGCTGCCTTAGTCATAAAAAAACTTATTGAAAAGCACCCCCAAATAGATTTGTCATTAATAGAGGATGTAGTTTTCGGCGGAGCCAATCAGGCAGGGGAAGATAACCGAAATGTGGCAAGAATGGCAGCTTTAATGGCGGGATTGCCGGAAACTGTTGCCGGCGTAACCGTTAATCGTTTATGTGCTTCAGGATTACAGTCTATAATGGATGCTTCCCGTGCGATAATGCTGGGGGAAGGTGGAATTTATCTGGCCGGCGGTGTTGAAAGTATGAGTCGCGCGCCTTTCGTAATGGCAAAGCCTGAGGCTGCCTTTAGTCGTAAAACAGAAATGTATGACACAACCATAGGATGGCGATTTATTAATCCGGCACTTTCAGAAAAGCATTATCCCTACACTATGGGAGAAACCGCTGAGAATGTTGCCGAAAAGTGGAAGATTTCACGCGAAGCCCAGGATGTTTTTGCCCATAATTCACAACTGAAATATCAGAATGCGCATGAAAAAGGGAAGTTTAATGATGAATTATTAGCAGTTGAGATTAAGCAAAGAAAGGGAGATAGTATCATTTTTGATAAAGATGAGCACCCGAGATTGAGTTCACCCGATAAGTTAGCTACGTTAAAGCCTGCCTTTAAAAAAGGCGGCAGTGTAACAGCAGGTAATTCCAGCGGAGTTAATGATGGAGCTGCTGTTTTGATGCTGGTAAATGAAGATATATTAAAAAAGTTTTCCTTAAAACCATTGGCAAGAGTCGTTTCTTTTGCGGTTGCCGGTGTAGCGCCTGATATAATGGGTATTGGTCCGGTTCCTGCCACTGAAAAAGCGTTGAAGAGAGCCGGAATCAGTAAAAATGACCTTGGACTTGTGGAATTGAATGAAGCCTTTGCCGCTCAGTCAATCGCTTGCATTGAGGAAATGGATATCAATCCGGATATTATAAATGTAAACGGTGGTTCAATTGCAATTGGACACCCTTTGGGAGCCAGTGGTTCCAGAATTTCTTCCACCCTCATACATGAAATGTTGAAAAGACCGGATGTAAAATATGGTTTAGCTACTATGTGCGTCGGAGTTGGGCAAGGTGCTGCTGTTATTTATGAAAGGGTATAATTGCTTTTTCAAACTTATCTTATTGGTTCATTTTCTGTTAAATCCAATTCCCGATTTTTTCTATCCGGACTGATTTATTAGTCTTTATAGTTTTCTCTGACACTTGTACTTTCTCTAAGCTTTTTTATAGGAAACAATCTTTAAGTATCTAATCTTTCCTCTTATTGGTCTGCTCAAATAGTAAATGATTTAGGTTGACTTATCTAAGGATAATAGGCCTAATTTTTTTATTTACTGTCAATATAATGGTATCAAGTCTTTTTAAAGAAAATAAACGCTTTATTACTTTTATAATTGATAGAAATACATTATAATGAAGTTGTTGAAAAACTTATGTAAAGCTTAAGATTTATTATTAGATTGAAGTATAAAATATAATCTTATAATTTTTAACTAAATAAAAAATAAATAAAAATGTATTTAATA
>REEL01000057.1 GCA_007695095.1 Chitinophagaceae bacterium
CCTTCAACTGTTGCGCTTGGGTCTTCAAACATCATGCTTATCAAAAAGTGCTTTCTTTCGAAGTGTATCTTTTTTTCTATGGTGTCTTGCTGAAGTTTTACATCTATTTTGTGAGCTTGTCCACCAATAATCAGATTAAAAGTTCTCATGTCGTTTAAAGTGAGTTCATAAGTACCTCTTATATCTATGAAATCATAATCAGTCACTTTATGAGAAACGCCTTGTATCCAGTTTTGATAGATACTTGTAGAAGCATCAAATATATCTCCGGAGGTAACTAAGAAATTAGCAATTTTTCCTTTTTCTAAAGTCCCTATTTTATCTTCTAAACCAAGTATTTCAGCCGGCTTAGTGGTTAATGCCTTCATTGCCGCTTCTTTTGAAAGACCGTGTTTTATAGCTTTTTCCAAGCTTTTTCTAAACTGATTGATGTTTTCCAGTCCGTGGCTGCTAATTGCAAAATCTATATTATGCTTTTCGAGATAAGCGGCATTTGAAGGAGCCATTTCCCAATGCATCATATCAGCAAGGCTGACGTTTAAAGCATCAAAGGGGTCGCTTACATCAAAAGCGTCAGGAAACTTGAGAGGAATAACCAATGGTCGGCCTGTATTTTTGATTGCTTCTAAACGCTGATATTCATCTCCGGATCCCACATAGATATAGTTTTTATTAAACTCATCTGCAATTCTTTGAGCTCTTAATAAGCTTAGCCAGTCAGTTATTTCAAAAAACTGTGGTAGTCTCTGAATTTTGTTCCAATTATCTAATGAAATATTATATTCTTTTTCATTTCCACCGTTTTTATACCATTCAGCATCCAGATATGTTTGTCTGATGAGGGCAATTGCTCCCATTAAACTTCCCGGATAATCCTGAGTTGAAGAGCCTTTGTCAAAAGAATAATGTGCAGAAGCCATATCTTCTAAGATTACTTCATTATCCGGCTTGTTTGCCAGACTCACAAAAACGCCGGTTCCTCTTGCAATTCCATCTTCCTGATGTGAAAGAACAGCTCCAAATCCCTGATTTCTGAAAGATTCTGCCTTATCGTTATCACGATGAAAAATTTGGTGCGCCCGTATCTCCGGTTTTATAGCCTCGTTCCAACCATAAGCACCTTTTTTATCCGACAAAAATTGGGGTCCGTCTCTTCTGCTCCTTCTTTCACCACTTACTTCCTTTATGCCGTAAGAAGTATACAGATCAATAAATGAAGGATAAATATGAGCGCCCTGTATATCATAAACTACTGCATTTTCAGGTATCCGCACATTTTGCCCAACACTTTCTATAATTCCTTTTTTGACTACTATGGTGCCGTTTTCAATAACTTGTCCGGGAGCGATTGTTATAACAGCATTTGTTAAAGCAAAAACTTCCGGCCTTTCATCAAAAGGACCATTAACCGGAAAGGTGGTTTGGGCTAAAGTTAGTTTTGAGGCTAAAAGAAAAACTATTACAAAAAATACATTGAGCGATTTAAAAACCTTCTTAAAAAACAATGATTGGTTAAGCTTCATGGTGGATAAATTACAGATAAAAAGGACTAAAATTGGGTAATATTTTTAAAATAAAGGTAAAAAACTTTTATTTCAAACAAATCAAAGATAAAAAAAGGAAGGAATACAAGTGAACGGCTAAGTTTATATTTTTACAATTAGGCTTTGTTTCGGACTAAAAACTTGTTTACCTATCTTTGCTCAACAAAAAAAGTCTGCGATTTGACCCGGAAAAATTTATTTTATCTGTCATTACTGACGCTATTTGGATTTAGCATAATCGGGTTGCTGATTATTTACTACATTCAGGGGATAGAGATTGTTGACTTTTTTTCTAAAGGAGAAAGTATTAGCAAACAGCTGATGATTGGCTTGTCTACAGGGCTTGTCACTGCTTTACTGGCTATTTTGATTATTCGATTACCTTCATTTCAAAAAAGCAGATTATTTTTTAAAAATCTTTTTTCACGAATTAATCCCGGTTTTCATCACATCCTTTTTTATTCTTTTTGTG
Source organism: Chitinophagaceae bacterium (assembly GCA_007695095.1). Lineage (NCBI taxonomy): Bacteria > Pseudomonadati > Bacteroidota > Chitinophagia > Chitinophagales > Chitinophagaceae > Chitinophagaceae bacterium. The sequence continues at coordinate 2,017 of REEL01000057.1, forward strand.
CCGGAGTGGGCGAGGAAATATTTTTCAGAGGTGCTGTGCAGCCCTTTTTAGGGATTTGGATTACTTCTATCATTTTCGTTTTATTACACGGTTATATATCTTTTAAAAATTTACCCCTTACTCTTTACGGTATATTTTTAATCCTTGTCAGCAGTTCTTTCGGCTATTTGTTTGACATTTATGGAATATTTGCCTGTATTGCAGCACACTTTCTATTTGATGTTATTTTGTTTTTATACATCAGAAAGTAAAACATTTTCAATAACTAAATGTTAACGTAAGGTTTTTATTAAAATAAGAAATAGTTTTATGTCAAAGGATGAGTATGTAGTTTTAGTTAACAAAAACGACCGGGAAGTTGGAATTATGGAAAAGATGGAGGCTCATGAAAAGGGGTTATTACATCGTGCCTTTTCCGTTCTGGTATTTAATAAAAAAGGAGAATGGCTCTTACAAAAAAGAGCGGATGATAAATATCATTCCCCTGCTAAATGGACAAACACCTGTTGCAGCCACCCCAGGCCGGAGGAAAAAGTAGAAGATGCCGCTGCAAGAAGACTTCAGGAAGAAATGGGATTTAACACACCCTTAAAACACAAGTTTAGCTTCATATATAAAGCTGAGTTTGAAAACAATCTTATCGAACATGAATTTGATCATGTTTTTATTGGATACTATGATAAAAATCCGGAATTAAACACACAGGAAGCCTCCTCATACTGTTGGAAAAAAACCAAAGATATTTCTACAGAAATTCAATCTAATCCCGAAAACTTTACTCCCTGGTTCAAAATAATTTTTGAACGATTTTTAACAGAAAATTCCGTTTTGAAAAGTTGAGCATTTCGTACAGAGTTGCTTTTGTAACAGATGAATGTGGGTTATAATGAATAAATGTTAAATATAAATATTTGATAAAATAGATGTTTCTCCTTGTATATCAAGGCTATTTTTGTTATAATCGTTATTTCTTTTAAAAGAATGAACCCTATTTAGGTGTTTTGTTTTTTTACATTGATATGTTTTAACGAAAAAAATTTTATGAAAAGGATTCTCTTTTTTCTTCTGTTCTTTTGCTTCAGCTATAATAATTTTGCGCAAACAGTTTACGAATGGTATCAGGATAGCATAGTCGTTTTTCAGTTAAAAACGGACGCTAAATATGTAATTCCTTCCTCGAACCATTCTGTTGATATAAATTCAGTGGGGTTTGTCAACCGGCTAAAAGATAAATACGGGATATATGATTTTCATCATTTTTTCCCGGATTTTACTGATGATGCTCTAAGAAATACCTATCAATTAAAATTTACTGAAATCGAAAAAGTTGACGAACTCATCAGGGATTTAGAAAATGTTCCATATATAGAATATGCAGAGAAAAAAGAGCTCCATGTCACCTTTTTAACTCCTAATGACTTAGGTCCGAACACAGCCACGGGAACCGGAATGTGGCACTTATGGAGAATTCAGGCACAGGAAGCCTGGGATTTAAGTACCGGCAGCTCCAATGTGGTAGTGGCTGTAACTGATGACGCTATAAAAATAGATCATCCTGACCTTGCCTCTAAAATGGTGCCGGGTAATGATGCAACTAATCAAAACAGTACCAACCCTATGCCTTGTGGAGGAAATAACGGAAACCACGGAACGCACGTAGCCGGAACTGTTGGAGCTGCAACGGATAATGGAATAGGAGTTGCTTCCATAGGCTGGGATATCAGTATAATGCCTGTAAAAATTGGTCGTTGTTCCGATGGAGCATTGACAGCAGGATATGAAGGAATTGCCTGGGCAGCTAATAATGGTGCCGACATCATAAATATGTCATGGGGCGGAGGAGGAAGTTCAAACTTTGGCTTAAACATAGTAAATAATGCCCACAATCAGGGAGCTATTTTAGTTGCCGCTGCAGGAAATAGCAATAGCACAAACTTATTTTATCCTGCAGGTTACAATAATGTAATTGCCGTAGCATCAACAACAACCAATGATTCCCGTTCCAATTTTTCCCAATATGGTAACTGGATAGACATTTCTGCTCCCGGCTCAGCCATCAGAAGCACATGGGCGTCCAATAACGCTTACAACAGAATTCAGGGGACTTCAATGGCCTCTCCAAATGTTGCCGGTTTATTAGGTTTAATGAAATCATATGCACCGACAGCAAGCAATGCAGATTTAGTGCAATGCCTTTACAGCTCTGCAGATCCGGTGACGTCAAATGTAACTCAAATGGGTGCCGGCAGAATTAATGCTTTTCAGGCTCTTCAATGCCTTTCAGCTTTTGCTTTCACAACAGATGTTGGGATAACCGAAATTGTTGATCCATCGTCTACAGTTTGTGGAAACGAGTTTACCCCACAAATCCGATTGAGAAATTTTGGAAGTGATACCGTTACAAGTGTTCCAATTGTTTGGGAATGGAACGGGGTTCAAAACACTTTTCAATGGACAGGCGTATTAAGCACCGGGCAGTCAGAACTAATCACCTTACCAACTCAAACATCTACAGGGGGAACTTTTACTTTTTCGGCTGTATCAAATTTATTAGGAGACCAAAACCCACTTAATGATACTATCACCAAAACTTTTAATGTTGACCCAAATGGTGTGGATGTCGACTTTACACTAATAACAGATTGTTACGGCTCAGAAATCACCTGGAATATTGTGGATGATCAAAATAATGTGGTCGTTTCCGGAGGACCATACACAAATGTCGCCGGTGGAGCTACCTATGTTAAGTCATTCTGCTTAGAGGTGGGCTGCTATACATTTACGATTAATGATTCTTATGGTGATGGCATGTATGGAAGTCAATGGCAAAACTGTAGTGTTGACGGAGACTATTTTGCTACGACGGCTGCCGGAGTTCCTCTTTTTGAAATGACTGCTCCAAATGCGGATTTCGGAAATTCAACTTCTCATCAATTTTGTGTTATTGACAATACTATTGAAAATGATGCGGGTATATCTGAAGTAGTTTCTCCTTCCGGTTCAGCTTGCTCTCCTGTTATTGAACCACAGGTTAGAATCAGAAATTACGGAAGTGAGCCTTTAACCTCTGCAGTAATAAATTATAATATCGGTGGGGCAAACCAAACATTTAGCTGGAGCGGCAACTTAACTACAGGACAAAGCCAGGTAGTCAGCTTACCCGCTATAACTTCGGCTACCGGTTTGAATACCTTTTTAGCTTATACAAGCCTGCCAAACGGACTCACGGACGATAATCCCTTAAACGACAGTCTGGAAACGGAAGTAATTATCTACGATGGGGGCATCAGCTTACCATTTACAGAAGATTTTGAAAGTAACTCCTTTTTAACAAACTTGTGGACTATTGATAATCCTGACAATAATATCACTTGGGATATAGTCACTGTAGCCGGAAATAACCCGGGAGATAAAGCTGCCCGGATGAATTTCTATAACTATACTCAATCTTCTCAAAGAGACGGACTAATATCTCCATTGCTTGATTTAACAGGATATGATTCCGTAACGCTTGATTTTGAACATGCTTACAGAAGGTTTGTGGTACAAGGTTCGCAACAACCTGCCCCTACTGATTCTATTATTCTTTATGTATCCATAGACTGTGGATCTTCCTGGCAGAGAATTTATGAAATAGGAGAAGACGGTACAGGAACAATGGCGACAAATACAGCAACCAGTCAACCATTTACTCCTGCTCAAGTAAATCACTGGTGTTTGGAAAAAGTAAATATAGGTGGAAACTTAGTTGGAGCTGACTGTATTTCACTAAATCTTGATGCTTTTATTGGAAACCAGGTGCTGATTAAGTTTGAAGGTTATAATGCAGGTACACAGGGGAACAATTTGTTTATTGATAATATTAACATTACGGGAGTTCAAACTCAGACTGAGCCTACTCCTGATTTTTCCGTTGCAAATCCGGGTATTTGTGTTGGAGAAACAGTAGAATTTAATGATGCAAGCACCCCTTCTGCCAGTAGTTGGTTTTGGGAGTTTCCCGGTGGCACACCTGCTACCTCCAATGCTCAAAACCCTGTTGTAACTTATAGTGCACCCGGAGAGTATGACGTAATTCTTACGGCAACAAATGTCGCAGGTAGCAATACTACCGTTTTTTCAGATGCTATATCTGTTGAAAGTCAACCGGTTTTTGATATCATTGCACTTGGCCCTACTAATCTTTGTTCGAGTGAAAGCGTAACACTGGAGTCTACCGGAAATACAGATTGGCAATATACCTGGCTGTTAAATGGTTCACCGATTGGCACAAATAGCTCAACTCATGATGTTTTCAGTGCAGGTGATTACACTTTAGAGGCTATAAATGCAAATGGATGTGAAAATACCTCTTCAAATACAATTACAATTTCATACTTCAATGACCCTCCGGCAAGCATAACGCCCGGTGGACCACATACGGTTTGTCCTTCAGACAATTTAGTTCTGGAAGCTCCACAGGGAACAGGCTTAACTTATGTTTGGAGAAGGAATGGAAATCCGATTCCCGGAGCAACAGGACAAACATTTGAGCCCCTGCAGACAGGTAACTACACCGTTGAAGTAACGGAATCATCAAATAATTGCAGTAAAATTTCGTCAGTAGTAACCGTTACCATAAACTCATCACCAACAGCCAATATAATACCTCCATCTGTAAATTCAATTTGCCAGGGACAAACGATTGTTTTAAATACCGCACCACAAGCAGGTGTAACTTATCAGTGGCAATTTAACGGAGCAGATATACCGGGAGCTACGGGAAGTAGTTTTACCGTTGGAACAGAAGGGCAGTATACAGTTGTAGTTACGAACTTAAACAGCAGTTGCTCAGCTACATCTTCCGCAATTGAAATTATTGAAAGTGGAGATCCGCCTAATGTTCAATTACAGCAATTTGGAACTGTTTCCATTTGTCAGGGAGATCAGGTTGAGATTGAAGCTTTTTCTACTGATGCTACACAATACCAATGGCAGTTAAACGGAATAAATATCATCGGTGAAACAAATTCCAGCATCACAGTTACAGAATCCGGCACCTACAATATAGTAGCATCAAATGGCTGTGGTTCAACGACATCTTCAACAGTTGATGTAGAAGTAAACCCTCTTCCGGTTGCAGAAATCAATATTTTGGGAGAAAGCCAAACTTTTTGCCCGGGAGATACCGCTTTTTTAGCTTCTTCTGTAACAGGCCTGCAATATCAGTGGTACCTTAACAACAACCCAATTAGCGGCGCAACAGAACCTGTCTTAGAAGCAACAGTCGGTGGGCAATATCGGCTATTGGTAGTTGATAATAACAGTGGTTGTGAAAAAATGTCATCCATAACGAATATTCAGTTTACTAATCCTCCGGCTCCAAATATTGATGTTGATGAAAATATTCTGACAGTAGACGCTTCAGGGGCAACTCAATGGTATTTTGAAGGAGATGTAATTGACGGGGAAACCGGGCAGCAACTGATTGCTGAGAAAAGTGGTGAGTATACCGTTGTTGTAACTCTTGAAAATGGGTGTACGGTATCTTCTTCCGTTATCGTAAACATTGTGTCTGTTGAAATGCTTACAGATGAATCGGTCTTTAATTTATTTCCAAATCCAATAGCTTCCGGAGAAATTTTAACCATTGAGCTGGAAAATTTAAATCACAATCAGATTTATCTTAGCATCAAAAATGTTTTAGGTCAGGAAATGCTTCGTAAAAAAACAGATGCTCAACATTTAAGCAGAGGCATTAAAATGGATTTCCCTGCCGGCACCTATTACATTAAGCTTCATATTGATAATGATTTAAGAATTAGCCCGCTGATAATTTATTAACTTTGTGCAAAAACACAAGTTATGTCAAAAAGCAGTGCTAAGGAAAAAATCACTTTTAGCTTAAAAACAGAATTTATACAACTAAATCAACTGTTGAAAGCTACCAATGTCTGCATGTCCGGTGGTGAAGCCGGTGAGCTCATAGCTTCCGGTAGTGTTTTTTTAAACAAAAAAAATGAAAAACGGAAAAGGGCAAAACTATTTCCCGGGGATGTCGTTAATGTGGGAGATTTTGAAATCCTTATCAAAGAAAAAATAAATTGAAAAAGTTTTTCCCCAACACACTTATGGAACACCTGGGAATAGAATATACTATTGCCGAAGAAGGTTATCTTGAAGCGACCATGCCGGTTGATAAAAGAACCCACCAACCAATGGGCTTACTTCATGGAGGTGCTTCAGCAGCTTTGGCAGAATCTTTGGGAAGTGCCGGTTCAACAATGCTGGTAAACCTTGAAGAGTACGAAATCAGAGGAGTCGAACTGAATATTAATCACCTCAGAGGCGTTCGGGAAGGTAGAGTTACAGGCAAGGCTACCATCGTCCATCAGGGCAGAACAACCCATATTTGGGATATAAAAATTGAAGACGATGAGCAAAATTTAGTTGCTGTAAGCCGTTTGACAATAATTGTTTTACCCAGAAGAAAGTAATTTTGAAAGAAAGGGAGTTGCTAAGCGACATTTATACTATTTGTGCAAACAAAAACTTCAGCTTTATCTTATATAGCCTGCCCAATGAAAGTTCTTGCACTTTGATGATACAAAGCTCTAAGCCTCATCAAACTATAAACCCACCTGAAATTACCGATAAAAAACAGTTTTGGCTTTCACCTTTTTTGTTTCCGGAAGAAAAAATGTTTGTTTTTGAACCTGAGTTTGAAATTTACACGAATAAATTAAATACTGAGTTTGTTGAAAAAATAAGAAATCTTTCTCCATTAAATGTCGATAAAATTAATGCAGAAGTTAACATAAACTTTGCCGATAAAAAGACTTATTCCGAAAAAGTCAATAATGCTAAAAAATTATTGGCAAATGGGGGTTTGGATAAAGTGGTTTTATCGAGAACCAATAAATTCCCTTTTCCGAAGGAGCTAAATCCGGTTGCGTTTTTTAATAAATTCAGGGACACTTATAATGAGGCTTTTTGCTATCTTCTAAACACCCCTGAAACAGGAACTTGGTGTGGAGCAAGCCCGGAAGTCTTATGTAAAACCGAAAACAAAGAATTTAGCAGCATGTCTTTGGCAGGAACTCTTCCATTTAACAGCTTAACAGGCTGGTCAAAAAAAGAAATAGAAGAACAAAAATTTGTTACTGATTATATCTTAAAAAATATTCTGGAACATGGGTTTAAAGATGTGCTTGTTTCTAAAACTTATGATCATGTTTATGGCGAGATAAAGCATTTGCGAACAGACTTTACAATAAAAGAATTTGATACAAAAAAGCAATTGATTTCTATATTAAAGGCTCTTCACCCGACTCCCGCAGTCTGTGGTGTGCCAAAAGAAAAAGCAAAGGCATTCATTAAAAAAAGTGAAGAATACGACAGAAAGTTTTACACCGGTTTTCTGGGGCCTGTTTTTCCCAATGGCAATTGTTATATATTTGTGAACTTAAGATGTGCAGCAATAAAAAATGGTTTTATTTACCCCTTTGCAGGAGGCGGTTTAACAAAAGAATCTGATGCTTCTGCTGAATGGGAGGAAACAGAGTGGAAAATGAAAACACTATTGCGATTTTTAGGTTATAATTAATAAGCAGGTATATATATGTCATTTTTTTCTGACAAAGAATCCGTTTACCAGTTTGCGGAACTATTCATACAAAAGGGTTTAAAACACATAGTTGTTTCTCCCGGATCACGAAATGCTCCTTTGGCTCTTACTTTAGCCTCATACAAAAGCATACAGGCAGATGTAATGGTAGATGAGCGAAGTGCTGCTTTTTATGCACTTGGTTTGGCGCAGCAAACAAAAAAAGCGGTAGCTGTTATTTGCACTTCCGGTTCAGCCGTTATGAACTATATGCCGGCAGTTGTAGAGGCCCACTATCAAAAAATACCCTTGATAATTGTATCCGCCGACAGACCGGAGGAATGGATTGACCAAAATGACGGTCAAACAATACGTCAGAAAAACGTTTTCGGAGATTTTGTGAATAAAAGTGTTCACATACCACAGCAAATTATTGATGACAATGGTCGTTGGTATTCCGGCAGATTAATCAATGAAGCTTTGAATGCCGCTTATTACCCTCAAGCAGGGCCTGTCCACATAAATTTTCCCTTTTCAGAACCCCTATATGGTAAATTACCCAAAGAGCAATTTAAAAAGGTCAAACAAATAAAACACCTTCTGCCCATAGCTGATTTAGCTGAAAATCAATGGAAAGAACTGAAAAACGATTGGGAACAATCCGGCTCCACCCTTATTTTGTGCGGAATGAATCACCCGAACCCAATAATAAATAAGTCTCTGAATAAACTCGGGAAGCTCTCTCAGGTTAGCCTTTTGTCTGAATCTACCTCTAATCTTTTTGGAGAAGCATTCAATCCTTGTATTGACAATCTTCTTTTTAATACGGATGAAATTGAAGAAGCTGAAAAAATGCAGCCTGAGCTTTTAATAACTTTCGGCGGGCAAATCGTTTCAAAGAAGATAAAGGCTTTTTTAAGAAAACATAAAGCTTTCCAGCACTGGCATATAGGCACCGAAAACAACATTCAGGACACTTATCAATCTTTGACTCATCACTTGCAAATCAGCCCGGAAGTGTTTTTCTCAAAAGTTGAAAACTGGCCGGAAGTAAAAACAACTTATAAATCGATTTGGAAGGAAAAGCATAAACTTTCTGAAGAAAGACATAAGAAGTTCTTAGCCGATTGCCCATACAGTGACCTTAAGGTGTTTGAATCAATTTTACAGGCTATTCCGGATAAATCAAATGTCCAAATAGGAAATAGCACCCCTATTCGTTATCAACAACTTTTTGCTATCGATAAACAATTATATACCTATGCAAACAGAGGCACCAGCGGCATAGATGGAACAGTGTCTACTGCTGTGGGGGCTGCCATAGCTGTACCTGAAAAGCAAACTGTTTTAATTACCGGAGAGTTGGCGTTTTTTTATGACAGCAATGGTTTGTGGCTGGAAAACTTTCCAGTAAACCTAAAAATAATTATTATAAATAACGGGGGTGGCGGAATCTTCAGAATAATTGAAGGACCTGAAAAAAACGAGCTCACACAACGGTTTTTAGAAAGCCAACATAAGCTAACAGCAAAAGGCATTGCCCAAACTTTTGGAATTTCATATACTGAGTGCAAAAAAGCGGAGAAACTGGATTCGCAATTAAAAGATTTTTTTCACTCTAAAAAAGCCTCAATATTGGAAGTCTTTACACCTACTGAATTGAACGACAAAGTATTAAAAGCATATATCCATTTTCTTCGTTTCGGAGTAAAAGCCTAAAAATTGAATGTAGCTGCCATAAATATCAAACACTGGTTAGAAGCTTTCCGGCTGAGAACTTTGCCTTTGGCACTGGCTTCTGTTTTCATGGGATCGGTAATTGCTGCCTATCACGGCATTTTTAATGAATATGTTGCTGTTTTAACCGCCCTGACAACTGTCTTTCTTCAAATTTTATCAAATCTGGCAAATGATTACGGAGATGCCGCTTCCGGAGCTGATAATGAAGACAGAGTTGGGCCTCGAAGAGCTGTGCAAAGTGGATTAATTCCGGCTGAAAAAATGAAAAAAGCAATCATTTTTTTTAGCTTTTTAGCTTTAATTTCAGGTATAGCTTTAATTGTAGTAGGAACCCGGGGACTTTACCTTTCTTATGGTGTTTTCTTCTTTTTGCTGGGTGTAGTAGCCATAGCTGCTGCCATTAAATATACCGTTGGCAAAAATCCATACGGTTACAGAGGTTTAGGAGATTTGTTTGTTTTTTTGTTTTTCGGCCCGGTAGGTGTTTGCGGGACTTACTTTTTGCATACTGCAAGTCTATCTGTGGATGTTTTCTTGCCGGCTATTGCAATAGGCTTATTTAGTTCAGCGGTTTTAAACGTAAACAACCTTAGGGATTATGAAAACGACAAGAAATCAGGTAAAAACACCTTAGTTGTAAAAATGGGCAAGAAAAATGCAGTTATATACCATTTTATGATTATAATTTTAGCCTGGTTAAGTCTGATTACTTTTGCTTTATTAAGTGATTTTAAAACAATTCAATACTTGTTTTTGTTGCTCCTTCCAATAAGCTTCATTCATTTAAAAGCCGTTTTAAGAGACGAAAATGAAAGCTTAGATGCACAGCTAAAAGTTCAGGCGCTAACTACTTTTTTTGTAGTCATATTAATGGGAGTTGCACTTCTGATTCTTTAGCCCAATTGCTGATTTTTTAATACTTTTTAAACAGTAATCATGAGAAATAATTTAACCTTCAGATGGGTAAAGTATATTCTGAAATTTAACAAGCCGGCAGGAACTTCCAGAGGTGTTTTGTATGATAAAGCTTCTTATTTTATTATCGTAGAAAATAATTTAGGGGAGATCGGCATAGGAGAGTGTAATATTATTCCGGGCTTATCTCCTGACGACAAGCCTGAACTGGAAAAGCACTTAGAAGAAATATGCAAAAAAGCAGAAACGACAGAAGATATTTCCGGGCTTTTACCCAATGGCTATCCGGCTCTTAAGTTTGCTTTTGAAACAGCATTGACAGACTTAAATCAAAACGGCAGCCGAATTTTATATCCCTCTGATTTCACAAATGGAAAAAAGTTTATTGAAATTAACGGCCTGGTCTGGATGGGTGATGTAGATGTTATGAGCCGGCAATTAGAGGATAAAGTAAAAAACGATTTTACTTGTATAAAAATTAAAATTGGGGCCTTAAACTGGCAAAAAGAATTATCTTTTCTAAAATGGATACGTGAAAAATATTCAGAGAAAAAGCTGGAAATTAGAGTTGATGCGAATGGTGCTTTTACAGAAAAAAATGTTTTTTCAATACTTGATGATTTAGCAAAATTGAAAATACACTCCATTGAGCAACCTATAGCCGCCGGAAACTATGACTTGATGAGTAAAGTTTGTAAAAACAGTCCGGTAGACATAGCTTTGGATGAAGAAATTATCGGAGTAAAGAACAGAGGATTTAAAGAAGAATTATTAAGCATCATAAAGCCCCAATATATAATTTTAAAACCCTCTTTAATTGGCGGCTTTAGTGAAACCTCCTCATGGGTTTCTCTTTGTCAGCAACATAAAATAAAATGGTGGGTAACTTCGGCATTGGAATCAAATATTGGTCTGAGCGCTATAGCACAGTGGACAGCCCTGCAAGAAACAACAATGCCTCAAGGTCTGGGCACCGGAAAAATATATACGAACAATATCACTTCTCCTTTATATCTTGACGGCCCTAAACTTGGATATAATCGGGAGATAAATTGGGATATTCCTTTCCTGAATTTAAAAAAGTCTGTTAATCAATAGTAATTTTAAAAAAATCCGTTCATTTTTGTCTTTTATTTAAGTTTCAATAAATATGCAAATAATAGACTTTTACAATTTTTCAAATGCTGAAATACGCGTTTGGCTAAGAAGAGAGCCATTTGCAGAAGAGTATATGCTCGAATATAGCGCATTTATTAATAAGTGGCTTGATAAGAACGTTCAATCGTTTGTGTTTGAAACTTCGGGAACTACCGGAAAACCTAAAGAAATTACTTTTACACGAGAACAATTGGCAAACTCGGCAAAAAGAAGTGCAGATGTTTTTAATCTTAAGGAAGGTGACTTAACTCTTTTGCCATTACCCGCAACATATGTTGCCGGAAGAATGATGATGGTAAGGGCAGCGATTAATAAACAAAGGGTGTTATTTGTACAGCCGGATGCCAACCCATTAAAAGACCTGCCCGAGGAGATTAAAATCTCTTTTGCCCCTTTTGTGCCGTATCAGTTAGAAGGTATTTTAAGTGACCCGCACAGTACTGCTGTTTTTGAAAAAATACATACCGTAATAATTGGCGGAGCTCCGCTTTCTGAAGACATGACAGAGCGTTTGTCCCTTTTCAAAAATAATATTTTTGCCACCTTTGGAATGACCGAAACTCTAACCCATATCGCTTTAAGACGAATAGCTCCGGAAACACAAAGTCTTTATACACTTTTACCTCAAGTGAAAATTGGTGTAAATAACGACAATTGTCTAAAAATTAAAGATGAGCTTTTAGATACTCCCTGGATACAAACCAATGATATCGTTGAGCTCTCAGGAAATCAAGCCTTTAATTGGATTGCCCGAAAAGATAATGTTATAAATAGCGGCGGCATTAAAGTCTTTCCTGAAATAATTGAGTCTGCTCTTTCAAAAAAAGTGCTTTTCCCCTTTTTTATAGCCGGAATCAAAGACAAAAAGTTAGGTGAAAAGGTTGTTTTTATAGGCAAAACAGATAATGTAAGCCGTGCGTATTTAGATGCGTTGCAAAAAATATTCAGCACATCCCTGAAAAAGTATGAGCAACCTAAAGAAGTTTTTCTTTTAAAAGAGTTTGTATATAATGCAAACAAAAAAGTAGACAGAAAAGCAACAATAGAACTAATTGGACAATAAAAATCTATGGACAAAAAGTATAAAAAAGGTTTTTTATAATTAATGCCCTTAGTAGTATTTAAAATGTAAGTGTAGTTTATAGCCGGTTTAAAAACAAGCTCAATAGCAGTTACACACTAAAAACTATTTCTTTTTTTCAGCGTATGCTTTAGCTTTTTTTGCTTTTGCTTTAGCCGGACGTGATTTTCCGTATGAACCGGCAGTAATTTTTCCTTTTCTGGTACGTATGTCTCCTCTACCCATGATTATTTTTTTTACAAAGTTAACACTTTTACTTCTAAGAAAGTAAAGTTTTTTTTGGAAAGGCAAAATTTGCTTTATAAATAGCAAAGCGAATGGAATTAAAGTTCTCAGAGAGTTTCCTTAGATTTTTTTAAAAGAAATGTAAACATAATAAAAAAATAAATGTTTTATGTTGATAATCAACTATTTGAGATTATAAAACTTAAGTGGTATATTTATAAATTCAAAACAAGTAGGCTTATGGCAAAACTTTACACGCTGTTCATTATATTCGCTTTATGTAGCTTAGGCGTTACCGCCCAACAGCAAACTATTAGATGCTATACCCAGGAAGCTGACTCCATGCTTCGTGCAAATAACCCCGGCATGAGCTCTCATCAGGAGTTTGAGGATTGGCTCGAGCAAAAAATCGCCCAACAACCACCGGAAAATCCGGCAGTGAGAACTATTTACACTATTCCTACAATTGTTCATGTAATTCATAATGGTGAAAATGTCGGAACAGGAAATAACATAAGTGAAGCACAAGTCATATCTCAATTTGAAGTGCTTAATGAAGACTTCAGAAGAATTCCGGGCACTCCGGGTTTTAATAATGATCCTGTTGGGGCAGATGTGGAAATAGAATTTTGTCCGGTGATTATTGACCCAAATGGAAATGCTTTAGCGGAACCGGGCATAAACAGAATTGACAGAAACGCCGAGGGGTTTGATGCATTTCCTTATACCCCGAACTACATTGACAATACTGTTAAGCCAAACACCTTTTGGGACCCTGAATTGTATTTCAATATATGGGTTGTGCCCATTAGTGGGGGTATTTTAGGTTATGCACAATTTCCTTCAAACTCAGGTTTACTCGGAATGCCGGCTAATGGTGGCCCTGCTTCTACAGATGGAATTGTTACAAGAACTACTGCTTTTGGAAGAGTTGGCAATGTGCAGGCTCCTTTTGATGGTGGCAGAACAACAACTCACGAGGTCGGCCATTGGTTAGGGTTGAGGCATATCTGGGGAGATGGAGGTTGTTCAGTGGATGACTTTTGTGGAGATACCCCAACTGCAGGAGGACCCAATTACGGATGTAATGTAGGTGCAAGCAGCTGTTCTTCAACTGATATGGTTGAAAACTATATGGACTATTCTGATGATGCGTGTATGAATATTTTTACCCTCTGTCAACGCACGAGAATGAGAACAGTAATGACTAACAGCCCCAGAAGGCTGGAACTTTTAAATTCAACTGTTTGTGAGCCGCTTGCTCCGCCTGTAGTTAATTTTGAAGCTGTCGTAAGGGAAGGTTGTCCGGGCTTAACTGTTGAATTCAGAGACTTGTCTTCTAACCTCCCGAATAGCTGGAACTGGAACTTTCCCGGTGGAAACCCCTCCTCTTCAACAAATCAAAACCCAATCGTTACTTATGATAATCTCGGTAGCTTTGATGTAACGCTCACGGCAACGAATAATGCAGGCTCAAATACTGCAACTGAAATAGGTTATATTGAAATACTTCCTCAGGCAACAACAACTATTCTTTTTGAAACTTTTGAATCAAACAGCCCCACATTAGCAGATTGGCAGATTGTAAACCCTAACAATGGAATAAGCTGGGCACTCTACAATGTTGGAGGAACTACTCCCGGAAATACTGCCATTGGGGTTAATTTCTGGAATTATAATAACGTCGGGGAAGAAGACAGACTTATTAGCCCTTTACTTGATTTTACTGATTATGAAAATGTTGAGTTGAGCTTTGAGCACGCTTATACAAGATATCCGAACTTTGATAGTGATACGTTGAAAGTTTACGTTTCTACAGACGGAGGAACAACTATAGGCGATTTAATAGCCGTTTTTGCTGAGGATGGAAGCGGAAACTTTGCAACCGTTGATGATCAAACAGCCAGCTTTTTCCCTACTCAGGATACTGAATGGTGTACTAATTCCCTTTATAACGCATCCGGTTGCATATCTCTTGATCTTTCTACTTATGACAATACAAATAATATAAGATTAACTTTTGAAACCGTATCAAATTATAGCAACAACTTATTTTTAGATAACATTAAAGTAATTGGGGATTGCAATATAAGCGTTACAGATTGTAATGGAGATGTCGGAGGTACGGCCTTTATAGACAGCTGCGGGATTTGTGCAGAGGGGAACACCGGATTGGCAGCAAATGCTGATTTTGATGACTGTGGGGTTTGTTTTGGCAATAATGCAGATCAGGACTGTAATGGTGATTGCTTTGGTACAGCGGTTATAGATAATTGCGGGGTTTGTAGTGGAGGAAATACCGGTATAATTGTAAATGCCGACGAGGATTGTAACGGGGATTGTAATGGTACTGCCTTCATTGACAACTGCGGGGTTTGTGTAGAAGGAAATACAGGACTAACAGCAGATGCCGATTTAGATGATTGTGGAGTTTGTAATGGAAATAATAATGATCAAGACTGTGAAGGTGTCTGTTTTGGGTCAGCATTTATTGATGCTTGCGGAGATTGTGTAGGTGGAACAACCGGATTAACTCCCTGCGTGATATTAACTCCACCGGTTGCTGACTTTACTGTGGATACACAAAATGGTTGTTCCGGTGAAAGCTTAAGTTTTGAAGATTTATCTTTAGAAAACCCAACTTCATGGCAGTGGGAATTTCCGGGAGGAACACCTTCTGTTTCCAACCAACAAAATCCGGAAGTTGAATATTTTTCACCGGGTACCTATGATGTAACTTTAATAGCCACAAATAACGATGGAAGCGATACGCTGACTTTAACAAATTTTATAACCATAAGTAGCGCTCAGAAAGTTGATTTGACAATTATTACTGATTGTTGGGGTAGCGAAACTACCTGGGAAATTTTAGATGATAACGGAGTATTGGTTGAAAGTGGAGGGCCTTATGCAGATCAGGCAGGAGGTCAAACTGTTGGGTATAATTTATGTCTTGATATTGGCTGCTATACCTTTTTTATATTTGACACCTTCGGGGACGGCATGTATGGAAGTCAGTATGGCTCTTGTAACGTAGATGGTGACTATTTCATGAACGACATGTTTTCTGATATACTTTTTGAAATGACAGCGCCAAATGCAGATTTCGGTTTCGGCACCTCGCATAGTTTTTGTATCAACCCTTTTGCCTTAGATTATGATGCAGGAATTAGCGCAATCACAAGTCCGACAACAGTATTGTGTACTCAAGACTTTATTCCTGAAATAGAATTGACAAATTTTGGTTTACAAACTTTAACAGAGGTAGATATTATTTACGGAATTGATGGTTTCCCATCTCAAAGCATTAACTGGAGCGGAAGCTTGTCTACAGGCCAAAGTGAGACAGTTTTGTTATCAAATATTAATACCGGAGGTGACGGTCAGTTTAACTTTTTTGCTTTTACAGATAGCCCTAATGGAAATCAGGACCAAAATGTTTTTAATGATACTTCTGAAATTAACATAAATGTTTTTTCAAATCCATTGCCACTACCTTTTACAGAAGATTTTGAAACAGGATTTTCTGCGCAAAACTGGCAAATAGACAACCCGAACAATGCCCAAAGCTGGGAAATTTTTACGGTAAACGGAAATGCTCCCGGAAATCAGGCCGCTAGAGTGCCGATATACACCTATAATGCACCCGATGCAAGAGACGGCTTAATCAGTCCGCCATTAGATTTTTCCGGTCAGCAAAATATTGAGCTGTATTTTGAACATGCACACAGGAGGTCTGTAACTACGCAGGCAGACTCATTAATTGTATCTGTTTCTTCAGACTGTGGAGCAACTTTTGATCGTGTTTTGGCTGTAGCTGAAAATGGCGCCGGGTCTTTTGCCACTAACTTTACCTTAAATGCTGATTTTGTACCTGCAAATTCAGAAGATTGGTGTTTTGACGGAGGAGTAGGTGCAGATTGCTTTACAATAGATTTATCTGCTTATGCCGGCATGCCGAATGTAAGAATCCGATTTGAAACCTATAATGATTCCGGTAATAACATTTATATCGATAACATAAATATTTTTGGAGATGCCTGCATACCCACTGCTTACAGAACCGTCAACAATGGAGATTGGTCAGATGAAAGCATTTGGGAAAGTAGTTGCGACGGAGTTAATTTTGCTCCTGCCAGCTCGGCTCCTCAAAGTGATGAAAATGTAAGTGTTTTTATTCAAAATACACATGATGTAACTCTAAACACAGCCTATAATTCAGGTTCCTCTAATGAAATATTTATCGCCACAGATGCAAGCTTAAGCATGCTGAATGCGAATACAGACTTTATGTTCAGTAGCCTTCAGATTAACGGTCTGTTTGTAATGGATAATCCGGATTTTCTTCCTTCCGGGCAGATAGAGGTTACAAACGGAGGGATTTATGAACATGCTGTCGATGGCTCCGTATTGCCGGTTATTGACTGGAATAGCGGTAGTACCTTTGTTTTATCCGGAGCTGAAAATAATTTAAGTACTTTAAGCGGTTCAGGACAGTCGTTTTATAATTTTACTTTTGACTCCGACTTAAATACAAACGGTGAGTTTTTTATTGATGAATCCGGTTTTGAAGTTTTGGGCACATTACTTATTGAATCAACAGGCGGTGGTTCCGTTAAGCAAAGTCTGAATAGCATTCAGGTCGGCAATATTGTAATCGAAGATGGCATTTATGAGATATCATTTGACCTTAGCCCGAAAGAATTGAATATTTCAGAAAACTTCAGCCTGGGCTCAGGGCAATTTATTCCGCAGAACAGCCTGGTCAGATTTTTATCCGATAATGAGTCCGGAATATCAAGCACAAACGGTAACACTATTTTATTTAACAGCTTACTCCTTGATAAAGTAGCTTTAGCTAATAGTTTAAATATCTCTGCAAATATTCAGGCTGCTGAAATTATAATTGTAGACAGAGGAACACTGAGGGTCTTAAACAACAGCATTGTTGAAACAAGTCGTTTTGAAGTAAATAACGATGAGTCTGAATTGATTATTCAAACCGGCTCTTCAGTAGAAGTAAACCCTTAGAGCTAAAAGGTGAATTTCAGGTATTTAATTTTTTTTCCTGCTTGCAAATGCATTCTTTCATAGTGTGTTTTTATCTGTAAGTCTTCAGAAATGCTTGGCAGGCTGTAAAGGTCATTCGTTTTTTCAAGCACCTTGAGGGAAGAACTTTCTGCAACTTCTAAGCTATATTTGTAAAGACTGTCAGCATCTGTTTTTAAATGAATGATGCCCTCTTGCTTTAAGACTTGTTTATACTTTTCAAGAAAAGGAGGGGAGGTAAGTCTTCGGTTTTTGCTTCCAATTGCAGGAAACGGATCCGGAAAGGTAATCCAAATTTCATCTATCTCTTCTGCTTCAAAAAAATCAGCAATCTTTTCAATAGGAGTTCTCAAAAAGGCAGCATTTTCGATATTTTCTTCCAGTGCTTTTTTTGCACCTTTCCAAATTCTGTGACCTTTAATATCGATACCAATAAAGTTTTTACCGGGATGTAGTTTTGCTAATTCAAGCGTATAATCCCCCCTTCCACACGCCAGCTCTAAAACCACAGGATTGTTATTCTTAAAAAAACCGCTATTCCATTTTCCTTTGAGTCCAAAATCAATAACATCAAAAAATCCGGTAAACTCCTTAACGTTGGGAAAGCTTTTCAGCTCTTCAAATTTCTTTAACTTATTCTTTCCCATCTTCCTTTGCGTCTAATTCTTCAAATTTTGATTGCATACTCTTATATTCCGGAATTAAGTTTTTTAGATTGAGTACGTTTTCCATATCTGTTTTTAAATCAATGTCAGAAATAATTTTATCAACCTTTACCCTGACTTCTGCCAGCTCATATTCCTTAACCTGCAAAATCAAAATTTTCTGATTATGAGTGGGAGCAGTATTTTCCTTATTATTCAACAACTCTTCATAGAGCTTTTCTCCGGGCCGCAGACCTGTATAAACAAGGTTTATATCTTTTCCCAACTCCAAACCGCTTAAACGAACCATTTTTTTAGCCAAATCAACTACCTTAACAGACTGCCCCATATCAAATATAAAAATTTCACCCCCTTTGCCCATAGCTCCGGCCTCTAAAACTAACTGGCAGGCTTCCGGAATTGTCATAAAAAATCGCGTAACCTCCGGGTGGGTTACCGTAACCGGGCCGCCCTTTTCAATTTGCTTTTTAAACAGCTGAATTACAGAACCATTTGAACCTAATACATTCCCAAAGCGGGTGGTTATAAAACGGGTTTGATTGTTATTGCTTTGATTGAGCGACTGCACATAAATTTCAGCAGCCCGTTTAGAAGCCCCCATAACATTAGTAGGATTTACCGCCTTATCGGTTGATACAAAAACAAACTTTTTTACTTCATATTTAATTGCCAAATCTGCCAGAGTCTTAGTTCCCATTAAATTCACCCGTATTGCTTCATCCGGGTGAGACTCCATTACAGGCACATGCTTATATGCCGCAGCATGAAAAATAAAATCCGGCTTGAACCGCTTAAACAATGCTTCAATCTTTTCTTTATTACAAATATCCGCCAGGAAGATATACGGTTTAGTGTTAATGAGATTATGCTGATTAACCTCAAGTTCCAGCTCATACAATGGCGATTCAGCCTTGTCAATTAAAATAATCTCCGCCGGTTTAAAAGGTAAAATTTGTCTTACAATTTCATTTCCGATTGATCCGGCAGCGCCGGTTATCAGTATGCTTTTACCCTGAATTTGTGACTTGATATTTTGAATATCCAGTTGTATGGGATCTCTTTCCAACAACTCCTCAATATTAAGTTTCTTGATTTGCTTAAAACTTAACTCCCCGTTTATCCAACTACTCATTGGGGGAACCGACAATACTCTGGTTTTATGTTTTAAGCAACTATTTGCTACAAACTGTTTTTTCTCAGCAGATAAATTATAGGTAGTTAAAATCAGTAAGTTAATTTCCTCTTCCTCCAAAAGGCTTTCCAATGCATCATCCGTTCTTAGTATGGTGATTCCTTCCAGTTTATTATTTGTAATGTGAGGGTTGTCATCTAAAAAAGCTATTATCTTATAGTCAATCTTTGGGTCCTGTTCCAACGTCCTTTTAGTAATAACTCCGGCCTCACCGGCACCGTAAATTAAAACATTTTCCTGTTGTTTGTTCCTCCCGCTAAATTCGAGATAAAGTAACTTCACAGACAAACGAAACCCCATGGATAAAAAGTTTATCAGTATATAGTCAATGATAATTACCGAATAGGGAATCAAAAAAGAGCCGTTCAGCTGATAACTCAATAAGTTTATGATGCTAAATACTAAAGTTATAGCTGTATTTGCGAAAAAAATACGGGTTGCATCTTCAGTACTGGTATATCTAATTAACCCGGCATAGGTTCTGAACAAAACAAAACTAAAAAATCGAAGCACTAAAACTATTGGCAGAACATAAATCAGTCCCGCCCATGTATTTTCAGGGATTTGAAAATTAAACCGCAATGCATAGGCCATAAGAATTGACCCCAGAGACAAAAATAGGTCGAGAATTACCAATACCCGGCCGGAAATAAGGCGCTTATCTTTAAATTTCATTTTGAATAACTCTCATAAATACTAAGAATCAGTAAAAGCATTAACTAAAAGTGTTTTTGTGAAACTATATTGCAAAATTAAATTAAAATCAAACAATTCGATTAAAAATCAAAAACTGCTGAATTATTTTTTAAACCCTAATGGGAGGTCTTTTTTTAATGTGAAATATCCACCGGCAAAATACAATAAGAGCAAAAGTGTATTAAGAAGTGTTTTAAAGACGAGATTTTCAATAGGAAACGTAAAAAAGTAAGCAATAAAATATAATGCAACAGATAATCCCAAAAGTTTAAAAACTAAAAGCAAATTATAATTAACATGATAAAACTGTTTACCGAAAAAATAAGAAATTAATGACATCCCGAAATAGCAACCCAGCGTTGCCCATGCTGAACCGGCATAGCCGAATACCGGAACCCACCAAATGTTTAAAACAATGGTTATAAAAGCACCTGCAATGGCAACATAAGCTCCCAAATGGGTTTTGTCAGACAGCTTATACCAAATCGACAAGTTATAATATATTCCCAGCCAGATATTTGCCATTAATAAAACCGGGACAATAAATAGACCTTCATGATAACGCTCTCCAATAAAATATTTAAAAATATCTATGTACAAGGCCACAATTAAAAAGATGCTGCCACATATAAAAATAAAAAAGTGCATTAAGTGGGCGAAATCACTTTTAGCAGACCTTTTCAGAGCCTGAGAAAAGAAAAAAGGCTCTGCCGCATACCGATAAGCCTGAATAAATAAAGCAACTAACATTGCCAGTTTATAAACGGCTCCATAGATACCCAGAGACGTCATATTTTGCTCTTCACTTCCGGTTAAAAGGTGCTTCATAATCACCCTGCCAAACATTTCATTTACAACTCCGGCTAAACCGATTATCATAATTGGCCAGGCATAAACAAACATTTTTCTGAGTAAACTAAAGTCCGGCAATGAGCGTACCTTCATTATTTCAGGGATTAAAAGCAATAAGCTGACAACACTCGCTATCAGGTTGCTGAGAAAAATGTAGCCAACCCCAAAGTTTTCAAAATAAATGGATTCAAAAAACAAATAATTTTCTGCCAAACCCGGTAATAACAACAGGAAAAAAAGATTTAAGCCCAGGTTGACGAAAATATTACTCAATCTCACAAAAGCAAAGCGCATTGCTTTGCCCTGAAGCCTTAGTAAAGCAAATGGCAACGCCGTAATGCTATCTAATCCACAAATCAGAGCAAAGAATATTATATATATTTCCAGGCCGCTATAGCCGATGGCATTGCTAATATCAGAACTGAAAACCAAAATAAAAAAACAGATGAGTACGGTAGAGGAAAAAACACTCCCCAAAGCTGTTGAATATGAAATATTAAGTTGCCGGTTTTCCCTACCATACCTAAAAAAAGAGGTCTCCATGCCATAAATGAGAATAATGGCTAAAAAGCCGGCATAAGCATATAGCTCCGTAACGATACCATATTCCTGAGGTGCAAACAGGCGGGTATACAAAGGAACTAACAGGTAGTTTAAAAAACGACCTACTATGCTGCTTAAACCATAAACAGCTGTTTGACCGGCAAGTTTTTTTATAAAACCCAATTTATTTGATTTAAGTACAAGCGTATTTTTAATCTAAGGTAAACACATTTATCAATGGTTTTTGCAAGGCTTTGAAAACTTTGAATTTTGGCGTAATTTCGTGAAATTTTCGCGCTGTAAAATTATAAAAACTATCTCTGCAAATGTATAAAGAATTTAAAAGCCTGAACCTTGTCAGCATTGACGAAGAAATTCTGAAGTTTTGGGAAGAAGAGAACATATTTAAAAAAAGTCTTCAAAACCGAAAAGACGCGAGTCCGTTTGTGTTTTATGAAGGGCCTCCTTCTGCCAACGGGATGCCCGGCATTCACCACGTTATGGGCAGAACTATTAAAGATATTTTTTGCAGATTTAAAACCCAGAAAGGATTTAAAGTGGAGCGGAAAGGGGGTTGGGATACCCACGGACTTCCGGTTGAGCTTAGCGTAGAAAAAGCTATGGGCATTCGAAAAGAAGATATCGGCACAAAAATATCGATAAAAGAATTCAATCAGGCTTGTCGCGATGATGTGATGAAGTATAAATCGGCCTGGGATGAGATTACCAAAAAAATGGGCTACTGGATTGATCTGGATGACCCTTACATAACTTTTGATAATAAATACATTGAGTCCGTCTGGAATCTCCTGCAAAAATTTTATGACCGAGATTTATTGTATAAAGGGTATACCATTCAACCATTTTCACCGGCGGCAGGTACCGGCTTAAGCTCGCACGAATTGAATTTACCCGGTTGCTACAGAGATGTAAAAGATGTCTCCTGTACAGCACTTTTCCAATTGGTAAAAAACGAACAATTTAAACAGGTTTTTGAAAATATCCCGGAAGTGCATTTGCTTGCCTGGACAACCACTCCCTGGACTTTGCCCTCCAACACAGCACTGGCTGTCGGTAAAAAAATTGATTACACCCTCATCCACACATTAAACCCATACACAAATGCAGATATTTATGTTGTGGTGGCAGATGAGTTGATTCCTTCTTATTTCAGTAAGGAAAATGAAAATCTTCCTTTTTCTGAAAGTGACGGACTGAAAAAAAATCCCTGGAAAGTTATTCAAAAAATAAAAGGAGCAGATCTTTTGGGCTTGCGTTATGAGCAATTGCTGCCTTACGAACAACCGGAAGAGGGGGATGCTTTCATAATTATTGCCGGAGATTTTGTTACTACCGAAAGTGGTACCGGGATTGTTCACATTGCACCGAGCTTTGGTGCAGATGACTTGAAAGTAGGTAAAGAAAATGGCATTGGAAGCCTGACGCTGGTCGACAGACAAGGTCGTTTTGTTGAATCCGTTACTGATTTTGCAGGCAGAAGTATTAAAAACTTTTTTAACGAAAAAGATTACGAGCCGGTAGATGTAGATATCGTTGTGAAGCTTAAGAAAGAAGGGAAGGCTTTTAAATCTGAAAAATATGAGCACAGCTACCCTCACTGCTGGCGTACAGATAAACCAATAATCTATTATCCTATGGAATCCTGGTTTGTTCGCACCACAGCTATGAAGGATAAACTGGTAAGCTATAATAAAAAAATTAACTGGAAACCTGAATCAACCGGTATCGGCCGTTTTGGAAACTGGTTAGAGAATCTGGTCGACTGGAATTTATCCCGCTCCCGATATTGGGGAACGCCTTTGCCGATATGGCGAACAGAAGACGGAGAAGAAGAAATTTGTATCGGAAGCATAGAGCAACTCCATAAGGAAGTTCAAAAAGCTGTTGATAAAGGATATATGCCCAAACCGCTTTCAGATGATTTTGACCTGCACAGGCCTTTTGTTGACGATATCTTTTTAGTTTCTCCCTCCGGGAAAAAAATGAAGAGAGAAAAAGACCTGATTGACGTTTGGTTTGATTCCGGGGCTATGCCTTATGCTCAATGGCATTATCCCTTTGAAAACAAAGATGTTTTTGAAAAAAACTTTCCGGCAGATTTTATTGCTGAAGGGGTTGACCAGACCAGAGGTTGGTTTTTTACCTTGCATACAATAGCTGTAATGTTGTTTGATCAGGTTGCCTTTAAAAATGTGATTAGCAACGGCCTTTTGCTTGATAAAAAAGGAAATAAAATGTCCAAAAGGCTGGGAAATGCCGTAGACCCTTTTGAGACTTTGGAAAAATACGGTGCTGATGCTACCCGATGGTATATAATTTCAAATTCACAGCCTTGGGAAAATCTGAAATTTGACACCAAAGGAATTGAAGAGGCCCAACGCAAATTTTTCGGAACTCTTTATAATACTTATTCCTTTTTTGCACTGTATGCAAATATTGATGGTTTTGTACACAAAGAAGATGTTATTAAGCCTGAAGACCGGCCGGAAATAGACAGATGGATTTTATCTGTATTAAATACCCTTGTCAGTCAGGTTGAAACGGCATATAGCGAATATGAGCCGACAAAAGCGGCAAGAGCTATCCAAACTTTTGTGGATGAACAGCTTAGTAACTGGTATGTGCGTCTTTGCAGAAGAAGGTTTTGGAAAGGAGAATATTCAGAAGACAAAATTTCAGCTTATCAGACCTTATATGAATGTTTGATTACTTTATCCGGATTAAGTGCTCCTATAGCTCCGATGTTTAGTGATTTTTTATTCAGAAACCTGAATAATATCACAAAAATGAAACCTTCTATATCTGTTCATTTAGATGATTTTCCGGAATATGTAGCTGAAAAATCAGATAAAGATTTAGAAGAAAGAATGGCTCTGGCACAACAAATATCCTCAATGGTGCTTTCTTTAAGAAAGCAGGTAAATATAAAGGTTCGCCAGCCATTGCAAGAAATACTTGTACCGGTTTTGAACCAAAAACGCAAAAAACAAATTGAAGCAGTTATACCGTTGATTCTTTCGGAGGTAAATGTAAAGAATCTAAAGTTTGTTACAGACACCGGAGGTCTGGTACAGAAAAAGGTAAAAGCTGATTTTAAAGTGTTGGGACGAAAGTTGGGAAAAGACATGAAAGTTGTTGCTGATTATTTAGAGAATCTCTCTCAGGAACAAATTTCAGAGCTTGAAACAAAAGGATCGATAGAAGTACCCACTAAAAATGGGAATGTAAATATAGAGAAGTCCGAAACACAGTTTTTAACGGAAGATATTCCGGGCTGGTTAGCTGCAAGTGAAGGGGATATAACGGTAGCCCTTGACGTAAACCTTACCAAAGAGCTGGAAGATGAAGGAAATGCCAGAGAGTTAGTAAATAAAATTCAAAGGCTGAGAAAAGAAAGTGATTTGAAAGTTACTGACAGAATTAGAGTTTATGTAGAAAATAAGAATGGAATTGAAGGAGCTGTTCTTAGTTTTAAAAAGTATATTTGCAGTGAAATACTGGCAGAAGATTTGAAACTAATGGACGAACTAAATGAAGGTTCTACCGTAGACATCAATAATAATGAATTGAAAATTTATTTGGAAAAAGTATAACTATGACAAAGGGAAAAGAAAAAACAAGATATAGTGATAATGAACTGCAGGAGTTTAAAGAGCTAATTCTTAAAAAATATGCAGATGCTAAAGAAGAGCTTAAGTATTTGCAGGAGCAGCTCAATAAATCCGGAGAAATGGGTATGGATGATACCGATTACAAATTCAAAGGACTTGAAGACGGCGTTGGTACTCTGGAAAAAGAATACCTGAGCCAGATGGCATCCAGACAGTTTCAATATCTGGCACACTTAGACAAAGCACTCGTTCGTATTGAGAATAAAACTTACGGAATTTGCAGAGAGACCGGAAAACTTATTTCTCCGGAAAGACTAAAAATTGTTCCGCATGCAACCTTGAGCATTGAAGCTAAGAAATCACAAAAACGTTAATAAGTAGTGGGGAAAAAAACTGCTTTTGTCGTTATTCTATTAATCGTATTTATTGACCAACTCATAAAAATATTGGTTAAAACCAATATGTACATAGGGCAGGAAATTGTGGTATTTGAGAATTGGTTTCTGATTCATTTTACTGAAAATGAGGGAATGGCTTTCGGGCTGACCTTTGGGGGAGATACGGGTAAATTGTTATTGTCCTTATTCAGAATTCTTGCCGTTGGATTTATCGCTTATTTTTTACTTCGGTTTATCAAACAAAAAGCACATATTGCCATTATTTTAAGCTTTTGCCTGATTTTAGGCGGAGCTATTGGAAATATTATGGACAGTGTATTTTATGGCGTACTATTTTCTGACAGTTTTGGCAGAGTTGCAGAATTTATGCCCGAAGGAGGTGGATATGCCCCGGCTTTGTATGGTCGGGTGGTAGACATGTTTTATTTTCCGATTATCCGGTCTACCTGGCCGGAATGGTTCCCTTTCTGGGGAGGACAATCTTTTGTCTTTTTCAGGCCTATCTTTAATTTTGCCGATGCCGCAATCACAGTAGGCGTTTTTCTAATCCTGATTTTTCAAAGACAACTGCAACC